>CADCPV010000320.1 GCA_902803345.1 uncultured Eubacteriales bacterium
TGCAAACAGATCTGCGTATTTTCTTCTGGAATACTCGTACATCTCGTCGGAGAAGGCCGGCGTCATGGCGAAGGATCCGTAGTGGGAGAGAACGGCCGGCTTTCCGGGCACAGAGTAGTCGTCGACGAATTTGCGGGCGATTTGGCGCTGTTCCTCTTCAGAGGTGGTTTCGGGATCGAATTTGTCCGGCCAGACGGCAAAGATGATCTGATCGCCGTAGTTGTCGTAGAGCTGTTTGATGTTGTTCATGGTCTGCGGCGCCCACATGTCGAAGCCGCCGTCGATGAAGCACTGGATCCGGTCCTCGTTGTGGCCGCAGGAATGCAGCGTCGCTTTCCGGCCCCAGGAATGGATGTGGTCGGTGAGCTTTTTCATAAAGGGGACAAAGAGTTCATACGCGACGTCCTGCGAGAAGAACGGCGCGGCCTGGGAACCCCAGTCATCGTGGATGTTGATGAAGTCCATCAGCGGATACAGTTCGCAGAGCTTATCAATGACTTTGCAGGCAAGATCGGTGGTGGCTGCGAAAAGCTCCTTGATCGCATCCTCCTGTTCTTCGTCGATCAGCGCGACGGCCGCTTCCATGAAGTCCATGAAGGAGATCAGGCGCTCGAACCAGAATCCGTTGACAAGGGACATTTCGTGAGAGAAGCGTGGGTCGAGGGAAACCGCTTTGGCTTCCTCCTCCCAGCCCCAGTCGGAGATATCCGGAATGATGATCTTTTCCTTCCAGTTGTTCACGTCGTCAAGAAGCGGTGTGCCCGGGCGGACGATTGATCCGCCGGCGGACTCCACGAATTCCCACTCGATGCCAAAGACATCCGTGACGTCGGCGTGCAGGCCGCGGCCGAGATGAGTGCTGTAAACCTGGGAGCCCATCATTCGAAGCTCGCTGAAGTAGGGCATCCAGAAGGGCTTTTTGTCATAATACAGGGAAATGATGTTTTCCCGGGGTGTGACAGGCGTGTTTCGGATCGGTGAACCGGGCCGCTGGCCGAAGCCGGGAGTTGTCCCGATCACGTCAAGCTCGGTTTTGACGAATGGAATTTTGCGGAACATGATTGGTTTTCCTCCGAAAATGGTGTAAAAGAAAGCTGCCCCGAAAAAGTGGTGCAGCTTTTTTCTATGCAGCCGTTAGTTTGCGCGGCCGCATTTGGCGATGCGGGAGAATTCGTAAAGGGATTCCCGGACACCGGGAGCAGCCATCATGGTGCTCGCAAAGCCGCCGTATACGCGGTAAGAGTTGAAAGTATCGATGAATTCTCTGCAGGCTTCGCGGACTTCTTCTTCAGTTGAACTGCTGTCGATCGTAATCGGGTAGGCACCGAAGATCATCTTGTCGCCGTATCTTTCGACGAGCATCTTCTTGTCGTTCATCGGCTGGCCGTTCCACATATCGACGCCGGCTTCGATCATCGCAGGCACAAGCATTTCGTTTTTCCCGCAGGAATGCAGCTCGAAATAGATGCCCAGGTCATGGGCCGCATCGACAATCCGTTTCAGGTAGGGTACGAGCATCTCACGGACAGTATCCAGCGAGAAGAAAGGCGCGCGCTGCGAACCCCAGTCGTCGTGGAATGTCAGGATATCGATGTGATAGTATTCCTTGTACTTCCGGATGATCTTCGGATAGAAATCAGCGAGCCGGTCAAAGAGACGGTGCACTGCTTCCTGCTCGTCCTCGTCAATCATGGCAACGAGCGCTTCACTCATTTCGACGAACGAGATCAGGCGTTCAAAAAGGCCGTTCAGGATCGTGGCGCCGAGGAGGAGATCCTTCTGCTCTATCAGGGCTCGGTTCTTTTCTGCGCTTGCGGCCCAGTCCCAGGAATCGGGATCGGGGAATTCGATATAGTCTTCCCATTCGGTAATGTCGGGGACTTTGGGGTTGCCGGGGCGGACCATGGAGCCGCGTACCTGCGGAACCCATTCCCACTCAACGCCGAACATGTCCGGACCGCCGCCGTCTTTGTTGGGGTCAAAACCGGTCATATCGAAAACAAAGCCGCGGGCGATGTTGTCTTTCACAATAGCGGGAGTAACGCTGAGCGTGTCCCGTGCGAGCGGCATCCATAAGGGCTCTTCGCCGCGCAGGAACATAAGATAGTTTTCGCGTGGGGAGATCGGGGTCGAAAGGAGCGGATACGCGCCTCTTCCGAGGTTTATGGTCTGCCCTGCGACTTTAAGTTCTTCCTTACGGAAAGGAATTCTTTCCATGCATTTGCCTCCTCTTACTGTCTGATGCGTCATCTGCCGCCGGGATCAGCCTGCCACGAATTTTTTTGCGACACTTGCACAGGTCGCAGCATCAGCGGTATAGGCATCAGCGCCGATTTCCTCAGCAAACTCCTGGGTGATCGGGGCTCCGCCGACCATGACCTTGAAATCAGCCCGGTTCGGGGCGGCATTCAGTGCTTCCACCGTAGCCTTCATCGCAGGCATTGTGGTCGTCAGAAGTGCAGACACGCCGACGATCTTGACGGCGGGATCCTGCGCAGCTTCCACGAAGCGCTCCGCGGGAACATCAACGCCGAGATCCAGGACTTCAAAGCCGGCAGATTCGACCATCAGGCAGACAAGGTTTTTGCCGATGTCGTGCAGGTCGCCCTGGACGGTTCCGATGACAGCCTTTCCGATTGAAACATCTGCGTCTCCGCCAAGCGACGGTTTCAGAACTTCAACGCCCTTCTTCATAGCACGGGCAGCAACCAGCATTTCCGGAACGAAAATCTCGTTGTTTTTGAACTTCTCGCCGACAACGCTCATGGCGTCAATCATGCCTTTGTTGAGAATCTCAACGGGATCGATGCCCTCATCGAGTGCTTCTTCAACAAGACCGGGTACCAGTTTCGCCTTTCCGCGTTCCACGGCGGAGGCGATTTCTTCGAGTTTAGACATAGTAATCCTCCATTCAGTCTTTCTCAGGTAGTATGCTTAACGGATTCTGCCCGTTGTCAGTCTTTGGGCAGCGGTCCGATCAGTCCTTCACGGAAGGCGCCGATGTATTCCATGCAGTAATCATCGAGGCCCATGCAGGCTTCCGCTGCGTAGATCGCGCCGCGCATGTCGCGGTTCATCGGGTCCAGGATGCCTGCGTCCATGCCTGCTGCGATCGCAAGGGTGGCGAAGGTCTGGTTGATGAGTGCACGGGCGGGCAAGTTGAAGGAAATATTGCTGATGGCGCCGACGATATGAACGTCCTCGTCCCGCTCACGGATTCCCTTGATGGTATCCACGACGGTGGAAATGCCGTCCTCGGAAGTGCAGAGCATCTCAACCAGCGGATCGATGAATAGGCGGTTATGGGCAATGCCGTACTTGTCCGCTTCCGCGAGGATACGTTCAAAGACCTCAAGACGCCTTTCAGCGGTGGCCGGAATACCCTTTTCATCGGAGCAGAGCGCGATGCATTTCCAGCGAGTGCCGGCGATTGCGGGGAAGATCTTGGAAATCTTATCTCCTTCCATCGAAACCGAGTTGATGAGACCGGGCTTTTTGACGTACTTCATCGCCTTGACGATTGTATCGGGGCTCGGGGAATCGAGGCAGATCGGCAAATCGGATTCTTCCTGCACAAGATCAAGCATCCATTTGAGGGTTTCTTCCTCAACATCCTCCGGAACCGACGCACACACGTCCAGGTAATCAGCGCCTGCTTCTTCCTGCTTTGCCGCCAGCGACCGGATCCTCTTTTCGTTTCTTTCCGCGATCGCCTTGCCGACCGAGGGAATCGAACCATTGAGTTTTTCGCCAATGATAATCATGCGTATTTGCTCCTTTCACTTGATAAAAACTTTTTATAATAAACAGCATCCGACGAATGCTATTGTATTCTCCCCATAATAGTACGGAACATTGTTTTTGGTGCAGACTTCGCTGACCAGCATGCCGTAGCCTTCCATTGAGGAGAAGGCTTTCTCGGGGAAACGGCAGGGCTCAGGATAGTTGCACTTTTCGCAGACCGTACAGCCGCCCGCGCCGAGGCACAGGGCTTTTGGATAAACGGATTTCACGAGTTCAGCCATCCGCATGAAATTCTGTTTGTGTCGGGCGGCGGTGTCCATCATCGCCTCATAATCCATGGAATCTTCAAGCTGTCCGATGGTCTGAATGATCACGCCTTCTTCACAGCGCGCAATTACGCTCCGGCAGTACGAAAGATCGCCGCATGCCGGCGGGCAGGTCCAGTTATGGCCGTAAGCCTTGCATTTGCCTTCGGCGCACATTTCGCGCACCTCTTCATGGAGCAGGATTGTTTTCGGATCGAGCTTCACGGCGGCGTCAAAGCCGGCTTCCTTGCCGAGTTCAATCATTTTTTCCGTTACAGTCATAATTCCTCCGGAAACATCAGTTCTTCTACGAAGCGGTCCTGGAAATCAGGACTGGATGCGAGTTCGATAAATTCTGTACGGGCTGCCATTTCGGCCGAGCGCCGGAAGCAGCGTTCACTGAGAGCACATTTCAGGGCGCCGGCGCCGGCAGCATTTCCGACGGCCTCGATCCGGGGCAGAAGCACGCTTGGGATCAGACCGATTGCACAGGCACTTTCCGGTGACATATAGTTGCCGAAGGCTCCCGCGATCAGAACTTTCTGGATGTCCGTCACCGGGCGGCCAAGGTGTTCGAGCATCAGGGCGATTCCCGCGGCCATTGCGCCTTTGGCAAGCTGGACTTCACGGATGTCCTTCTGGCTCAGGTAGATGCAGGATCCGATATCACTTTCGGTTTCATCCGCGATGACGAAGCAGCGAAGGCCTTCCATTGTCTGCAGCCTTCTGGAGAGCGGCTGCGCTTCCTTTGGAAGATCCTCCGGGTCCGAAAAGCGCCCGGTTTCGTCCAGAATCCCTGCCCGAAGAAGCGCCGCGGTAAGGTCCAGCAGGCCGGAACCGCAGATTCCGCGGGGCTTTCCCGATCCGATCACGGAATACCGAAGGGTTCCGTTTTCAATGGATGCGTGATCAATTGCGCCTGAAGCACCGCGCATACCGAAGGTAATCTTCGCGCCCTCGAAAGCCGGGCCGGCGGCAGTAGAGCAGGCAACAGTCCGGTTTTGGTCGCCGATCACAAGTTCTCCGTTTGTGCCGATGTCGATTGCGAGCGTCAGTTCATCCCGCTGATCGAAATCACAGGCCAGCATGACGGCTGCGGTATCGGCACCGACGAATCCGGCAATACATGGAAGCACAAAGAGCTTAGCCCGCGGATTTGCCGTAATGCCGTAATCCGCAGCATTCAGGACCAGCGGTTCGGCAATCGATGGGACATAGGGTGAAAGCACGAGGCTTTCGGGATCGATGCCGAGAAACAGGTGGTGCATGCAGGTATTTCCGACGACCGTGAGCGAGAATACGTCCTCCCGTTCAGCGTTCGCTTTTCGAAGCGCGTCGGAAAGAAGCTCGTTGACTGCTTTTCGGATGGCAGCGGACAGCGCTTCCGTCGAATGCTGCAGCGCGTAATTCGCACGGCTGATGACGTCGGCGCCGAATTCCGTCTGCGGATTCAGCATGCTGTTTGTCACGAGGACGCTGCCGCTTTCCTGATCTGAAAGATACAATACCACGGTAGTGGTTCCGATGTCAACTGCAGCGGTGAGAAGCCGCCCGCCTTTACGAAGCGTCAGAAGCTCATCTTTGTAAAGAACCGCCTGCGGTCTGTACTGCAGTGTCTCAAGTGTTTTCCCGAGACCGTCAGAAAGCGCCGGATCCGGGCGGATCCCGGGGCAGCCTGCATTTTCGACTGCGGCTTTCAGCCGCGCCCAGTCGGATGTTGGATTCTGAAGAGTTGCCCGCTCCACGGTAAGATCGAGCGTGTGGATCGCAGGACAGAGCTCTGCCGGCGCACTGTTTCCTTCTGTCAGGATCCGGTGCTCGGCATCGGAGGTGAAGAACACGGTCATATCGCGGTTCACCTTCGTCTCGCAGGCGAGGACACTTTTCCGTTTTCCGTTTTCGTCAAGGATTTCCACGCGGCATTTTCCGCAGACACCGACACCGCCGCAGGGGGCATCCGGCCTGAGGTCCGCAGCGATCTCCGCCGCAAGGAGCGTAGTGCCCTCCCGGACCGTGATCGAGTCATTCTGAAGTGGGAAACTGACTTTATACAGCATAGCGCTTTGTCCTCTCAGGACGCGGACAGAATCTTAATGAAAATATCTCCGATGCAGGCCATATCCTCCGCGGTGAAGGCATAATGGAAATTGTCGGAAAAGAGTATCTGCGCCGACGGCGGAAATTCTTCGTCGGCATTCCAGATGGAAATCCGGATCGAAAGGCCGGGCATGAATTCGAATTCCCAGCCGATATCGCCCTTTTCATAGGGCTTTCCCTGAAGAGCCTCCATCCGGTGTGCAACCTTTTCGCCTTTTCCCGCAAAGGTATAGGCAAGCCTTTTGATGCAGCGGTTGTTGAAGTTCGCAAGGTACACGTCACCCCAGGGATTCTCCCGGTAGGAGAGAAATCTTCCGCCGGGCCGGACGAACTGGCCGCAGGTGAGATAGCGAAGCAGCAGGATATGCCCGAAAGTGTAGCCTGAAAGGCGGTCGCCCTCGCCCGATCGGAAGCGGACGGAAAAGTCCGGATGCGTGATCTCATAGACGCTGTTCATCAGCGTAAAGAGGAAGACCTTCCGAGCTTCATCGTAGGGGACTGCGGTACGGACGGAAATCTCCAGCGGGTTGGCGTCATGGTAGATTTCAGCGTAATGCTTTGCCGGGACATTGTCTTTGTTGTTCTGTACTTCTGCCATCTCTTAAGCCTCCGCAAAAAGCGACGCATCCGTATGCGGAAGGAAGCAGGCCGCCACAAATTCGTCCATATAACCGGGCTGAGTGCTGAGTTCGAGATAGGTCAGGCTCGAAGCAATTTCGGAGACCTTCTTCTCGGCGTCATCAGACAGGAGCATGCACAGAGCGCCGGAAAGAGAAGTGTTTCCGAGATAGCTGTAGCAGTCTTCCGGAAGCTTCGGAAGCATCCCGATCGAGACTGCATTCTGGATATTGAGACCGGAGCCAATACCGCCGGCAATATAAATATGTTCGACCATGCTCATGTCCATGTCGACGCAGCGGAGCATTGTCACAATCGCGGAGAAAATCGCGCCCTTTGCGCGGATGAAGTTCTGGATATCCACTTCATCAATGGAGATTTCGCGCCGCTCTTCGGAGCCTTCCGCGATAACATAACGGGCGATTGAACTCTGATCACGCTGAATGCGCTGCCCTTCGCGGATAAAGCTTCCTTTCGGAGAAATAATGCCGCAGCGGAAGAGTTCGCTGACCGTATCGATGATGCCGGAGCCGCAGAGCCCGAGCGGTGCGGCAGATCCGATTGTCGTAAAATCAGGCTCCATCGTATCAGGATCGATTGTGATCGAATCAATGGCGCCCTGGGTCGCACGCATGCCGCAGCTGATGTCGCCGCCTTCGAAGGCGGGACCGGCCGAGCAGGCGCAGCACATCAGAAAATCTTCATTGCCGAAAACAATTTCGCCGTTCGTGCCGAGATCGACGAAAACGGAAAATTCCGGCTTCGTCCACATCCGCGAGATCAGGGTACCGGCCGTGATGTCGCCGCCGACATAGCTTCCGACATTCGGCGCAAAGAGAACCGGCGCATCGGGATGAACCCCGAGTGCAAAGTCCCGGCCGTGGAAGGCATCCGTATCAAAGAAAGTCGGAATATAGGGCTCCATGCGGACAGGATCCGCGAAACATCCGGTAAACAGGTGATTCATCGTCGTATTTGAAGCGACAGAGAGCCGGACAATATTCGAAGGGCTGACGCCTGCCGTATGGCACAGCCGCAGGATCATCGGGCGGAGAGTATCGTCGACAACGGCCTGCTGCAGGCGTTCCGCGCCGCCCGGCCGTACAGAGGCGATGATGCGGTTGATGACATCGGCGCCGTAGCGGATCTGTGCATTTCCGGCTGAAGCGCGGGCAAGGATTTTCCCGGAGGAAAGATCGGCAAGCACGGCCGTAACCGTCGTTGTTCCGATGTCGATTGCGGCGGCGGGAATCACGGTCTGATGCGGCGGAAGGATGTCATAGACAAAAAGGTTTCCGTCTTCTTTTTTCTCAACGGGGAGAGAGACGGCAAAATCGTTTTCCCGCAGTGTTTTTGCAGCTTTCCGTACCAGAACGGAAGAGAAGCGGATGGTTTCGCAGCCGGTTTCCTCCTCGATTTTCAGCCGGATGCGCAAAAGATCGGGCATCGTATCATCAAGCGTCGGCGGATCGAGCACAAGGTCCAGCATCGAGAATCCGTTTTGAAGACGGGCAATTCCCTCGCCCTCAAGCGCTTCAGCCGCCGCATCGAA
>CADCPV010000321.1 GCA_902803345.1 uncultured Eubacteriales bacterium
GAACCGTGACAACTGCGCCACGGTTCTGTTTCTGTTTTTTAATTCTCCCACTCTTCGTGTTTTTTCAGGACCGGCGCCTCCTGCTCTTTCTGCAGATCCTTTTCCGGCTCCTTTTTCTCGGGAAGACGGTCAAAATCTTCCGGCTTCCTCTGGAAACTGTGCCCGGGCTGCTCGTTCAGATGCTCCACAAACTGCCTGAACTGCCGCTCCGACACGAGGTTTTTCATCCCGTACATCGCGGTCTGCAGCGCTTCCTGGTCCTGTTCCCGGTTTGACGGGGCGGATTCCTTCAGCACATAGTTTCCGATTGTCGTCGCAAGCTTTTCCTTTTCTGACTTCGTCGGCTCTTCCTTCTTCCCCAAAAGCAGGGAGAGACCGTTCATCATCTGGTAATAATCCTTGTTTTGGCCGGACTTGATCTCCTTCAGCCGGACCAGCGTCGCGGAAAGCTTCTTTTTCTGGATATCCCAGACGGTAAGCCCGGTCAGTGCACTCGGGTTAATGGCCATCCCGAGGCCTTCGATGTCCTTCAGGCAACCGTTGAATTCCGTCCGGCCCATTGTCTTTTTCATGACATTCATCTTGACAGCAAGCCGGTGTTCGAATTCCTGCGCCTTCTCGTCATCGACAGGTTTGCCCTTTTCTTCCAGCTCCTTACGGCGTGCGAGTTCGGCCCGGATCTCGTGCAGGATTTCTGCCTGCGCTTCACGGACAAATTCAGCCATCGCCTTCTCTGCCTTTTCGCCGGTCGGATGACTTTTCAGCTTTTCGCTGAACTTCCGGAAAGACGCACCCGCGCCTTCCATGCCCGCGACTTCATCAACCATTTCGGCGACGCTTAATTTTCCATCCTGTTTGCCGTAGAGCGTCTTCTCGATCTCGGTCTCCGGTTCCTTATGCTTCTTTTCTTTCTTCGCTTTTTCCTGGGCTTTCTCAATGTCAAAGAGGTTGATTGCTTCTTCTCCGATTGCCTTTCCGAGCTTTTCGCCTTCCAGAAGCCCTTCTTTCATCTCTTTCTCTTTTTTCTTCCGGATCTGCTCCTGAATGTAGATCTCCATCATCCGCTGGTTCGGCGCTTCCTCGCGGAGCTTCCGTTCCTCTTCAGCCCGTCTTTTCTTCCGTTCTTCTTCTGCCTGTTTCTGTTTTTCTTTTTCGGTTGGCATTTTGATTCCTTCTTTCCTTATGTCCTTAAAAGGTCAGTGTTCCCAGGGATTCGCGGGCCGAAGCACCGGTCCCTCCATTTCGTTCTCAAGATCCCGATCCGGTTTTTTCGCTTCGGGAAGTGAAAACGGCTGATCGAATAAGCTCTGCATTTCCCGTGGCATGATAAAAATCCCTTTCTTTCTAATGATTTACCGCTATTATAATGCCGCCTGTCCAACAGATGTCCAACAGGTTTGAATACTTTTTGATGAAAACAAAAATTTCCCGCGCTGTCAGTCCTCTTCTTCTCCCTCATAGTAGAAGAAATTCTCCTGAAATTCCAGGAGTTCTTCCAGACAGACGGGGCTTTCGGGGTTCCAGTATTCTTCTGTCCGCGCCTGTATGCCAAGCTCGGAGAAGATCGGAAAGAGCTTCCGGATACGGTCTGTAAAATCCGCATAATCCGGCCTTCTGTCCCCGCACCAGGCGGCTTCGGCAATCGCTGCGTATCTCGGCCAGGCCATGCCCTCCAGATGCGGCTCGGTCCGGACAAGCTCGGTCCAGAGAAGCGCCTCTGTTCCGATAACGGTTTCCCGAAGGCGCATTTTGTCTTCTTCTGAGAGGGAAGGTTTCTGCAGTTTCGGCGCATCTCCGTTCCGGTTCGGCATCGGGAAGCCGGGGCCTTTTCCGATCAAATCCGCCGGCAAAAGATCGATATCATGGAGCTTCTGCATCGTGATGAATCCATAGGGATAATCACAATAGCAGGAAGGCATCGGTGAATACAGTACCTTTCCTCCCTTTCCGACGTGGACCGCAAGGGACTGGTCCCGGTCGCTTACCCAGTACTGAACCACAATCCGCGGATCCAGGTTTTTGCCCCAGGCCGCTTCGTTCCAGACAATCGGTGTTTTTCCGTGCGCCAGCAGAAATTCGACAACGCGATTCGTAAAATAGCCCTGCAGCGCATCATAATCCGCTTCTGAAGCCGTTTCCGGATCTGCAATCCCGAGCTCCCGAAGCTTCTTCCGGCAGTCAGGGCACTTTGCCCACTCCCGTTTCGGCGCCTCATCGCCGCCGATGTGGAAGTACTTCGAAGGGAAGAGTTCCATCACATCTGTAAGAAGCGCTTCGACAAAATCAAAGGTGGATTCCCTGCCGGCACAGAGAATATAATTTGTAATACCCTGACGCATACGGACCTTCATCGGTTTTTTCGAGCAGGAATACCCGGGATAAGCTGCAAGGATCGCCGTTACATGGCCCGGAAGATCGATCTCGGGGATCACGTCGATCCCGCGCTCTGCCGCATAATCCACGAATTCCTTTATTTCTTTCCGGGTATAAAAGCCGCCCTCGCGCTCATCGCTTCGATATGCGCCGAAATAGTCCCCATCCCGAAAGGCGCTGATTTCCTGCAGTTTCGGGAAGGCCTTTGACTCCAGCCGCCAGCCCTGGTCGTCCGACAGGTGCCAGTGCATCGTATTCAGCCGGAACAGCGCCGCGGCATCGATGAATTTCTTCATTTCCGCAACGGAAAAGAAATGCCGCGAGACATCTACATGGAAGGAGCGGAATGGATAAGCCGGGGCATCTTCGATCTGAAGAGCCGGGTATTCCCCTTTCCCCCTGCATTGAAAACGGATCTGCCGGAGCGTGTTTTCCGCGTGGACCAAACCTTTTTCAGATCCGCCCGTAAGCCGGACCGAAGCATCCGCGATCCGGATACGGTATGCTTCTTCCGAAAGTGCCGGATCGATTTCTTTGATAATTTCTGCATTCAGTGCTGTACTTCCGGAACCATATACGATTTCGGCAGGCTGTGGAATCAGGGATAACATAGACTACTCCTTTCCCGATCACATGTTTCAGTACTCTCTGCCGCTGCCTCCACAAAAAAGCCGTGGTGTCCACAGGACGGACAGTGCAGCTTCCGGACTGCGGGCGTATCGCAGTACTGGACAGTCCTGATAATATCCTATCACAGGCGCTTCTTTGGTGTCAATTGGTTTGTCTTCGGAGCCTGTCATAATCAGCGCTTGCAGCAGAAGCCTTTTTCAGGTATACTGCAGACATGAATACCCTGACACACCCCTTCCCGCCTTTATATGACAAAAACTCCCGGATCCTGATCCTCGGATCTTTCCCTTCCGTGAAATCCCGCGAGCAGGCGTTCTTCTACGGCCATCCGCAGAACCGCTTCTGGCGGGTGATTGCGGCGCTGTTTTCGGCTCCGGTGCCAGAAAGCATCGACGAAAAGAGGGCCCTGATTCTTGCGAATCACCTGGCCCTCTACGACACCATATTCTCCTGTGAAATCGAAGGATCCTCGGATTCCTCCATCAAAAATGCCGTCCCGACGGATCTTTCGCCGATCCTCTCAGGAGCACCGATCGAAAAGATCTGCTGCAACGGCACCAAATCCTTCGAGCTCTATCAGAAATACCAGCTTCCCCGGACCGGTATCCCGGCTGAAAAGCTCCCATCGACAAGCCCTGCAAATGCCGCCTGGAGCCTTAAAAAACTCACAGAAGCCTGGGGAGAAGTGCTGATAAACTGAGCCGCCGGAAAAAACCGGCGGCCCAGATTCCGTTACTTGCCTGCAAAAGCTCAATCCCAGCCCGTATATCCCACTTCCTGATTCACATATTCCAGAAAAGCGTTGATGCTGAAAGGGCATTCGAGCGCCGGGCGTCCGTAACGGATCACCTGGAGCTCTTCGCCGGATTCGTATTCCGCGAACAGAGACCAGCCGGAAAAATCCTCATTGTTTTCGAGCCATTCGCCGTTATGTGCCGCAACGTCCTGATCTTCAATCAGCTTAACAAGGCCCTGCACAAACTCGTCAGAAACCGTTTCTTCATACTGGCAGATCACATAGCTTTCGCCCATCGCGCTGAAATCCAGACGGTAAGCGCCGTCCGAATCCCGATCTACCTCAATTGAAAACCGTCCGCCGCCGAAGGGATTGTCCTCCGGAACATCATACCAGCTTTCTCCGAGACGGAAGCTCAGGGAGAAGCTCGTGAGTTCTTCGGATTCGATGGCCTTCGGCATATCCTCTGACAGATCCCGGACTTCCTTTTCCTTCGCAAGATCCTCTTCGCGGACAAAGCGGAAGGTGTGGCCTTCTGCGTCCATAACCTGCTCGTAAGCAGTCAGCGCGCCGTCTGAATCCACGTGAAGCGCGCCCATGATCCCGAATCCCCGGTCATATCCTTCCCCGGCATTCCGGATCTCCCAATAGCTTTCGGATCCGGCCAGTTCCACCGTATACACTTCCGTGTAGCCTCCGTACAGATCAACCGTCATTTGATTGCCTTCAAAATCCAGCGTCGTGTCGCCGTTCACATCGACCCAGTGTCCCTGGAACGGCTCGAGATCACCCGCATCATCGGGCTTTGATTCCTCTGTCTCCGGCTCGGATTCTGTCGTCCCGGACTCTGTTGTCTCCGGCTCCTCCACGGTGATGTCATCCTTGAATTCACCCGTATACTGCACCTGCTGATCCGCATACTGCAGGAAGGCATAGATGCTGAAGGGGCACTCCAAAGACGGCCGGCCGTAAGCCGAAAGCTGCAGTTTCTCGCCGGATTCGTAGGTTACATACAGGGACCAGCTGTGGAAATGCTCGTTGTTGGTTTTGTTCCAGCCGTTGTAAGCCGGTACATTCTGGTCCTGCAGAAGCTTTGCGAGACCTTTTACATATTCTTCCGAAACTGTTTCATTGTACTGACAGATCACATAGCTCTCGCCCATCCCGTCAAAATACATGTCATAACTGCCGTCATCGTTCTTCCTGACTTCAAAGGTATAGTGGCCGCTGTACCAGGGCTCTCCCGCCGGAATGTCATACGCCGTATCTTCCAGACTGAAATTCAGCGAAAACTCCGTAATTTCATCCGACTCAATCGTTTTGGGCAGGTCCTTTGACTTGTCGATAATCTCCTTTTCCTTCTCAAGATCCTCCTCGCGGACAAAACGGTACTGATGCCCTTCCGCATCCAGCACCTCTTCGTAGGCGGACAGAACCCGCCCGTCCTCCCGGATCTCCAGTCTGGAAATCAGGCCGAAACTGCCGTAATACTCTTTTGA
>CADCPV010000322.1 GCA_902803345.1 uncultured Eubacteriales bacterium
CCGGCAAAAACTTCCGCGCGCCGGACGCCGATCCGGGTCTCGCCGTCGATCTGGGCGGGGACCGGACGGTCGTATTCGACAATCACATGCTTCCCTGCGCGGTAGTCCAGGTATTTCGGAAACTTTTCACCTTTTCCGGCTGTGATCTGCAAAAAGAGAAGCAGCGCCCCGATCCGGGAGATTCCGTGAATCACGACGGAAGTCACCGTATGCTCCGGGTTTTTCCGGTCCTGCGAAGGTCCCATTTTCACGCCGCCGCCGAAGAAACGTCCGAACATTGTCGGCGCCATCCAGACCTTCGTGTATTCCCGCGTCTCGCCGTCCACCGTCACTTTCGCATTCGCGGGTTTGTACTTTCCGAGGAGTCCCAGCGCCGCAATCAGCGTATAGGAACGGTCCTTTCCGAGCGCACGGAGCCGGTCCGATTCCTCGCAGCAGTAGCCGTCGAGACCGTAGGCGAAAGCGTTGATGAAATAGCGCTCCTCCCCGTCAAGCTTCACGATCGGGAGCCCCCAGAAATACCCGGTGATGTCAAAGGGTTCACAGTTCTGTTCCTTTTCAAGGTCGTTAATGAAATCATTGCCGGTGCCCGCCGGATAATAGTAGAGCGGCCGGGACAGTTCCTTTTTATACAAAGCATTCGCAGCAAAATTCAGCGTCCCGTCGCCGCCGGTAAAAGCGATGTCCCGGTCTTCAGGCGCATTCTGGAGATAGGCGTACAGGTCGCCGATCTTCGTGATATCCTCATAGAGGCAGTCCGGCCCGGCGAACTTTTCGATTGTTTTCGCAAACTCAAGCCCTTTTCCCTTCGCGGAAAGCGGGTTGTACAATACAGTCAGCGGTTTCATCATACATTCTCCGTCATAAAAGAAAGAAGCTGATTGAAACGTCAGCCGTACGTTTCAGTCAGCTTCCTTTATCGGCTTTCGATTATTCTTCGACAATCGCTTCAACCGGGCACTGCGCCGCGCAGGAACCGCACTCAACACAGAGAGCCGGATCGATTTCGTACTTTCCGTCGCCCTCAGCAATTGCTCCTACCGGGCACTGGTCCGCACAGCCGCCGCACATAATGCACGCATCAGTAATCTTGTATGCCATGGATTAATCCCTCCTTCCAATTGGTACGGTAATCGTAGCACGTTTTTTTCGGAAGTGCAAGTGTTTTTTCTGTGAACGCTTCCCCGAATAAGCGGAGAGGAAGGGATTCGAACCCTCGAGCCAGAAAACCCGGCTACTGCATTTCGAGTGCAGCTCGTTATGACCACTTCGATACCTCTCCATACCCGCATATTATATACAGAATCCCTCCTTCTGTCAAGAACGATTTCAGGCGCCTTCCGTGCAGAATACGGACTTTTTCTTTTGTTGTCTTGACAATTGGGACTGCGGGCACTATAATGAAAAGTACTTTAATACCCTGATACAAAGGAGAGGAAATCCATGAGTGCAAAGCTTGAAAAACTCGAGAAATTAGCAGCCAAAGGCAAAGGCGCCAAGATTATCAAATTCCTGAACAATAAGGATTTTGACGTAGTAAAGGATGCGATCGCAGCCCTCGGCAAATGCGGCGGCGAAGATGCCATCAACGCGCTGACCGGTCTGTGCCAGAGCACCGACAAGGAAACCAAGCTCGCGGCCATCAAGGCGCTCGCAAACTGCGGCGGCACCTACAGTGTTACCCAGATCTCCAACGACTTCATCAAGGAGAAAGATCCGGATCTGAAGCAGGCTATGAGCGAGACCCTCGACACCATCCGCAAGCGCCTGAAAGCAGCGGAATAACTCCCAGAAGAGCCTTTGGTTCTGTTACCGGACGGGGATCATCCTGCTTCCTGTTGCAAATACGCCCTGCTTTTTGAAGACAGCTTCTGTCCTCGAAAAGAAGGGTGTATTTTTATTGTTCCGAATAGTACCTGATAATCAGTTCTTCTGCCTGTTCCGGAACAAGTCCCCTAATACAGGCTCCCTCCCGGATCATCCGCCGGATTTTTGTCGAAGAAATATCAATCTGCGTCATGATCCGGTGCAGGCGTTTTTCGGGAACCGGCAGCGGCTCGGTATCATAGTCCGGCACATCCCCGCATTCAGTATCCCGGCCCGCAACCACAAGCTCCGCAAGTTTCAGAATCCGTTCCGGTGATTTCCAGAGCGGCATCTGGTGAAAAGCGTCCTCCCCGACGATCAAAAAAAACCGGCAGTCCGGATGCCTTTCGGTCAGTTCCTCCAGTGTATCTACGGTATAGCTTTCTCCCTCCCGGAGGATTTCAATCGGGTCCGCCGAAAAACCCGGAAGGCCCGAAAGCGCCTGTTCCAATATGCGCAGCCTGTCTTCGGCCGCCAGCATATCCGTTCCGGCTTTCATGTACGGATCACCCGCCGGGATGAACCAGACCTCTGAGAGGCGGCAGGCCTTCATGGCTTCCTGTGCGATCCGGATATGTCCGTTGTGCACCGGGTTGAAACTTCCGCCGAAGATACCGATCTTCTTTCTCCTGATTCTTTTCTTTCCGGGATTCTCCTGGTTTTCTGTCATTTTCTCTTCAGTCTTCATAAAATTCATGACCTTCCCGGAGGAAGGTTTCCGAAACCAGTACGGTCGGAAGCGCCCGTTTGTGTGCGGACTGGCGGTGCTTTTTCCGAATGATTTCATCCGCTTCCGGATCGCCGGAACTCCCATGACGGATCAGGTCGTGGATCTGCTGATAGCTGACGCCGAGCCGCTCCTCGTCCGTCGAACCGGACAGGCCGTCCGCCGGCGCCTTATTGACAAGATCCCGGGGAAGTTCCGGCATCGAAAGGCCGAGTTCGACAACTTCCTTGCTGGTCAGTTTTCCTAAGGGATTGAAATCGCAGCTCGTATCCCCGTCCTTTGTGCAGTAGCCGACGTAGGACTCCGACAGGTTTCCGGTTCCGCACAGAAGCGCGCCGATCGCCTGCGCGATATAGCGGAGCGTTGTCATCCGAAGCCGCGGTCCGACGTTGATATTGCTCTCCCGC
>CADCPV010000323.1 GCA_902803345.1 uncultured Eubacteriales bacterium
CAGATAGTGGGACTTGAACCCACACCCAAGTACATGGACATGAACCTGAATCATGCGCGTATGCCAATTCCGCCATATCTGCATCCTTTTTCATTGGCAGGTAAAATGCGGAAGATGGGACTTGAACCCACACGACCTTACAGCCACAAGATCCTTAGTCTTGCTCGTCTGCCAATTCCGACACTTCCGCATATTTTTTTGCCAACGAAGGGCATTCTACCACAAAGGAAATCATTTGTCAATGATTAATTAAAAGTTTCTGCAGGTGACAGGACTCGAACCTGCACGGTCTCCCACTGGAACCTAAATCCAGCGCGTCTGCCAATTCCGCCACACCTGCAAAATTCCGGGCGGAACTTTATTCGACGCTGTCAGGAATATCGTCTTCAGAGGTTTCCGCCGAATCGGATTCCGCGGGGCCTTCCGTCACCGACGAAGCATCGTCAGAAGAGGTGACTTCGGCGTCTTCTTCTGCGTTTTCATCAGATGCGCCGGAATCGTCATCCGAAACGGTTTCTTCCGAATCAGCTTCATCGCTTTCGCCATCTTCCGATTCAGCATCCGAAAGTGAAGCGTCCTCTTCGCTGTCTTCATCTTCTTCGGTGTCTGAACCGTCCGCAGGATCAGCTACGATTTCAGATTCATCATCTGCGGATGTCACTTCATCAACGGATTCCGGAATTTCATCGTCTGTAAATTCGGAGGTCTCTTCGCCTTCGGATTCCGGATCTTCCCCGTCCGTGCTGATTTCTTCTTCAGCAAGATCTTCATCACCGGGATCTTCTTCCGAATCAGTTTCTTCTTCGGATCCGATCTCTTTCACAGGCTCTTCATCAGGAACGCCGTCGACAAGGTACTGAAGCACCCGGATTTCCTGAACCCGGACCGGGTCCGAAAGGGAAACGGACTCCGTTTCCAGGATACAGTAATCATCCGCGAAACCGCCGATCTTGTACAATGTAATCAGACCGGAAGCGCAGTCTTCAACGCAGGCAGTCAGTACACCGTCCTCTTCAAAGAGGGAAACGACCGGAACGGCATCTTCCCTGCGGTCGTAAATATGATAATACTCCTGCAGGACTTCAGTTCCGTCCTCCGATGTGATCAGCAGATGGTCCGCCAGATAATCCTTCAGGATTTCCCCTTCCAAATCCGATACCTCAATCCGGACAAGTGCACCGTCGAAAACCAGTTCCGTACAGAGAGGGAATTCTTCCGGAATGACAATCCGGTATTCCGGTTCCTGCTCACTGCCCTCGGCAAAAACGACCGGAGAAACAGCCGCAAAAATACAGCCGGCCCCCAGAAGCGCCGCAAGTATTATCCCTAAAAGTTTTCCCTTCCGCATCTTTACTCCTCCGTATCATCTGTCCGACAGATATACAGAATACAGTATAACACATCTTCTGAGGCATTTCAAGTGTCTGTCTCTTCATCCTGGGATTTTTCGATCCCGTTCGTGATGCCTTTTTTGATCTCCTCATAGGAAAAACCCTTCCCGGCAAAATACCGGAAAGCCTTCTGGTAGATGGAAGGATCCGTGAGGTCCTTCGTGCCGTATTTCTTGAGAAACAGCCGGCAGACTGTATCCTCTCCCATTAGTTCCGCCTCATCCAGAACTTCGTCTGCAAGCGCACTGTCAATGCCCTTAAGGCGCAGCTCATTGGAGATTTCGTAGCGGCTTTTCTGGTCCCGACGGCTTCTGATATAGCTTTCAGCAAAACGGCGGTCATCCTGGTAATGCAGGCCCTGCACATACGCAACAGCCTCATCAACGGCAAAAGGAGGGAAATCTCCCTCCTTCAGCTTGTCGCGAAGCTGCCTCTCCGTCCGGTCCGCATATTCCAGAATCTTCAGCGCACGGGCTTTGGCTTTTCTGATCAGTTCCAGGGAAATCTCATCATATTCTTCGCTCATGGAAAGTCCTTTCGAAAGTTCAGAGCAGCATTACAGATCCGCATCGTCGATGATTTCCACATCGCTGTCGGCATCCGCTTTCTTCGCGCTGCGCTTCTTCGGCTTCTCCTCTGCTGCGGGTGCAGGCGCCGCAGGCGCTGCATCTCCCGCAGGAAGCCCGAAGTGCTCCCGCGTCTTCATCTCGATCTCTGCAAGGATATCCGGATGTTCTTCGAGCCAGATCTTGGTATTCTCACGGCCCTGGCCGATCTTCTCGTCCTGATAGGAGAACCAGGCGCCGCTCTTCATAATGATCCCGGCATTGGAAGCCAGTTCCAGGATGTCCGCGGTGCGGCTGATGCCTTTTCCGAAAACGATGTCGAATTCCGCTTCCTTGAAAGGCGGTGCGACTTTATTCTTGACGACTTTGATCCGTGTATGGTTGCCGATCACTTCGCCGCCCTGCTTGATGGACTCGGTCCTGCGGATGTCCAGCCGGACCGAGGAATAGAACTTCAGTGCACGTCCGCCGGTCGTCGTCTCGGGATTGCCGTACATCACGCCGACCTTTTCACGCAGCTGGTTAATGAAGATCACGATGGCATTGGACTTGCCGATCACACTGGTCAGCTTCCGGAGCGCCTGGGACATCAGACGTGCCTGCAGGCCGACGTGGGAATCGCCCATCTCGCCGTCAATCTCCTGCCGCGGAACCAGCGCCGCTACAGAGTCCACAATGATAATATCCACAGCGCCTGAACGCACCATGGTCTCGCAGATTTCCAGCGCCTGCTCGCCGGAGTCAGGCTGGGAAATATACAGATTGTCAATATCCACGCCGATATTATGCGCATAAACCGGATCCAGCGCATGCTCCGCATCAATGAAGCCCGCAATGCCGCCGCGCTTCTGCACCTCTGCAACCATATGAAGGGCCACGGTCGTCTTGCCGGAGGACTCCGGGCCGTAAATCTCTACGATACGTCCTTTCGGAACACCGCCCACACCGAGGGCGACATCCAGACTCAGGCATCCGGTCGGAACGGTCTCCACCTGCATATTGGATCCGGATCCGAGTTTCATAATCGCGCCTTTGCCGTATGCTTTTTCAATCTGTCCGATCGCGGACTCCAGTGCTTTCAGTTTCTCTGTCTTATCCATTTGAACCTCCGATAGAACATTTGTTCGTATCCCTATCATACTACAGCTTTCCGGAAAATGCAAGCACTATTTCCGAAAATCTGAAGAAAATTATACCAGCAAATACGTGATTCCGGAAGTCTTTTCAGCACAAAAAAAGCACAGAATCCTGTGCTCATGGAAATTCCGCACACAAACGGAGCAGTTTTATCCCGAAAACTGCCCGGTCTGTGTACGGAATCCGAAAAAGAATTCTTACTGATTTTCGCCTTCTGCGGCTTCCTTTTTGATTTCCTCGACCTTTTTGTCGACTTCCGGATCGGCCTTAACCTTTCCTGCTTTAATGCGGTCGATCACTTCAGGCACCATATCGATCACCTTTCCGACCGTATCCTGGTTGGTGATCCGGATAATCCGCGCCGCACCGTCCTGCAGGAGAAGAAGCGCAGTCGGGGTCATCTTCGCGCCCATGCCGCCAGCGGTCCCGTTGGATTTCGCCGCATATGCGCCCGCGCCGACGCCGATCTGCACATCCATCAAAGGCAGGATCACCGTATTGTTGACCGTGATCGGATTGCCGACGACCGTGCGTTCCGAAATAAAACCGTCAAGGCCTTTCAGGAGAGCCTGAACCGAATCGGAAAACTGATTTTCTGCCATAATAAACCTCCCAGAGTGAATTTACAGGTACTTTCTGAATCTGCGCATGAAGTAGCGCACATCTTTATTGAAAATGATTTTCACCACTTTGATCACAAGGCCGCCGATCCGGACACTGGTTGAGAAATCAAGCGTCCCGTCCAGCGCTTCATTCATAAAATCCGGCTCAATTTCCAGATGATCCTTCGTAACCGGGATCATGACGGACGCAGCCGCAAGGAAGCTGCCGGTATCTGCCGGACTTTCCATGCCGATATGCAGCCTGCCCTGAATATTCTTCGGGAAGACAATCCTGATAACTTCCACGACGAAATTCAGGATCAGTTTCAGGGCGTTTTTCACGCGTTCCCTCGAGAGGAAGCGCTTCTGCCGCTTCAGCTTCCGGTACTTCTCGCGGAGTCCGGCAGTCTTTTCGATGAAGAAATCGACAACCCGGCTGACAAAATCGGTCGGATGCTGTTCTTCCTCGATAAAATCTTCCTCTTCCGCAACCGCACGCTCGAAATCCGCCCGGAATTCCTTTGTGCGCTGCAGATCCTCGCCGTTTTCTTTAGCAATGGTTTCATCGTCAACCGGCGGGAACAGGAAATCCAGGACGTCATCGATCGTCATGCCGCCGCCGAGGATGATCTCTTTTCCGAACAGCCAGATCCGTGTGGAAAGGCCCTGATCCGTTGTCGCAAGCTGTGCTTTGACAGCCTTGAGAAGCCAGTGCACCAGCAGGTGGAAATCCGTCTCCGTATCCTCTTCCCCGCCGATCGCAAGATGTCCGTCGTATTTGACCGGTACGGTGAAAACAAGCGTCAGGATCAGCAGGATGATCGCAAGAACCAGCGCAATGATCCCGAGAATCACAAGGCCGATGATTTTCAGAACAGTCAGAAAAACCGCCATAGAAAGCCCCTTATCCCGGATTGACAAGCGCAAAAATGCTGTCTGCGCTGAAATCGCCGGACTGCATATAGCAGCTGTAAAGAATGCTGCAGGAGAGTTCCTCTGCTTCTTCTTTCGTTCCGGCTGCGGCGATAACGATCTGTTCCGATTTCTTGTAGTGTTTCTGGCGCAGGGTCTTCCCGGGATAGATATCAAGAAGATGCCCCGGACTTTCCGAGAGTGCAATGAGCCAGACAGACCTGTCCGGCCTGCCTGCCTTAAGCTCCCGAAACAGCTTCGTCTTCCCGCTTTCAAGAGAAGGCGTAAGCCACATGCTGCGCCAGTACTTCATTTACTGCTCCATGAGTTTTCTGATCAGTTCGATGCAGCCGAGCTTTTCTGCGGTATCGCGGCAGCCGGAAAGCGCGGCGTAAATATAGTTTTCCAGTTCTTCCGCACTCGTAAAGACCGGCGGCAGAACCGAAAGCATCCGGCCCATCACGGCGCGGATATAGGTTCTTTTGCTCTGTGAAAACACATCGGAAAGCTCCGAAAGCATGCTTCTGACCTTCCGGTCGAAGGTCTCCGTATCAAGAGGTGCCGGCTCTTCCCGCTCCGATCTTTCCTCGGGATAGGTGCTTTCCGAACGAAGATCCCGGATCATCAGAAGGTCCTCGAAGTCCTGCTGAAGTCCGTATTCTGCAATCTCCGAAGAAAAGCGGTTCGAGAGGTCCTCCGCGAAAGAAATGCTCTCTAAATAGGTTTCGAGTGCATCCTCCAGATGTCCCTCCAAGTCCCGGCAGAGATCCAGTGCTGCCCCGTGCATTTCCGGGTCGTTTTCCGGAAGCTTCTCCGCCATCAGAACGGTTTTCTCCAAAATCAGTCCGGTGCTTTCGTATTCCGGTGTATCCTGCGGAACTGCCCCGGAAAGGAGCAGCGCTTCGAGGTTATTCAGAACAGCTGCGATAAGCGCCGCGCGCTCGGAATCCTGATTCAGCTGCACGCTGATATGAAGGAGGCGTTTCTGGAGATCGAAATATTCCTCTTCCGTAAAGTCACCGGCGTTCTTCGACCGGAACAGCCCGAGGATCTCCGTGAGTTCCCGCATCGGATCGTAGTCCGAAGCATCCGCGCCGATTCCGGCTGCGGACTGCAGCTGCGACAGGATATTGTCAAAAGCCAGCGTATCGGAGGAACGGTAGATGCCAAGCCGGTTGATCATGATTTCCAGGAAGCGTTCCTTTGTCATCCGGACCGGAAGCTCCGCTAAAATTTCCGCGGCTGCAAGTCCGCGCGCCTCATCCTTTTTCTGCGAGAAAAAGCCCATGATTTCCTCAGAAAAAGCAAGATCTGCGTAGTCTTCCGGAAGCTCGCGCTCGCCCGTAAAGCGGTGCTCGATCCGGTTCAAAAGATACTCCGAAAGCGTATAGCGGTCGATTGCACAGGATACGGTCTGCATCCTTTCGGCGTTCATTTTCCGGATTTCGATACAGCGGGAAAGACTCAGCTGACCTTTCCGATAATCCGAAAGCGCCTCAAAAACCTCCGATTTTCCATAAAGATCCGCTTCATCCTTCAGATAATCCTCGTAAAGAGACACTGCATGCAGTGAAAGATCCGTATAGGAAAGGCGTGCCGCATCCCGTTTTGCCGTGAAAAGATAAGCCGAAAGATTCTCCCGAAGCGCAGTTCTGCTTCTGATTTTCCGAATGATCTCATGGATATCCGCCATGAAAAAAGCCTCCGATATGAAAAGAAAACAAACATTGATGCCCCGTCCGGCTCCGTGCTCCGCACTCCCGCCGTACTCTTTCAGTTCGGGCTCCCATGGTGCCTGAAGCACCACTCCACCCTCACTGAAAGGCGGTCAAATAACCCTTTCTCCCGTGTGTGCAAGCACCCCCGTGAGAAAAGCTTTTTGACCTGTACATCACATCTCCCCCTTCATTACCGACCTGTTTTTAATCAGGTATTCCAAAAGTGAAATAATGGTCAGAATCAGGGAAGCAAAAATCAAAACATACTCAACAACCCGCATAAAAGGCAGGTCGATTTCCAAAGTCAGCACAATGATCATGATCATCTGTACGGCGGTCTTGACCTTGGCCATCTTGCTTGCGGCGAGAACCAGGCCCTGCTGCGCGGCAACAAGCCGGAAACCGCTGATGATGAATTCGCGCGCGACAATCACGATGACAACCCAGAGCGAAATCCGGTGGAAATACACGAGACAGATCAGGGCTGAACAGACCAGGAGCTTGTCCGCGAGAGGGTCCATAAACTTGCCGAAGTTTGTGACCATATTGTACTTCCGGGCAATCCGTCCGTCAAAGAAATCCGTGATGCAGGCCGCAATAAAGACGCCGACCGCAGCATACCGCGCCCAGGGCAGCATCTCGTCCAGCATCAGAAATACAATAAAGACCGGAATCAGGCAGACACGCAGAATCGTCAGCCTGTTAGGCAGGTTCATTCGGCAAGTTCTCCTATCAGATCATAACCGCTTGATGCGGTGATTGTTACTGGTAAAATGGTTCCCGTAAGAAGGTCATATCCGGAGTTGAAAAAGACCAGTCCGTCCACATCCGGCGCATCCATTTTGCTTCGACCGGCGAAGACCTGTTCCTCGTCCGTAAGCCGCCCTTCCACCATAACCGGAATGGTCTTTCCGACCATCTTTTCCGCCTCTTCGAAGGCTATCTCCTGCTGAATTTTCATCAGCCGGTTGCGCCGGCTTTCCTTCACGGATTTCCGGATCTGGTCCGGCATTTTTGCGGCAGGCGTATTTTCTTCTTTCGAATAGCAGAAAACGCCGAGCCGGTTAAAACGCACTTCTCTGACAAAATCACAGCACTCTTTAAAATCTTCTGCCGTTTCGCCGGGGAAGCCTGTGATCAGCGTCGTCCGGAGTGTGATATCCGGCAGGATCTCCCGCATCATCCGGATTTTCTCAAGGAATTCGGCCTTCGTCGTCTTCCGGTTCATGCGTTTCAGAATCTGATCTGAACAGTGCTGGACCGGAATATCCAGGTAATGCAGCACCTTCGGAAGTTCCTTCATCGCATATAAAAGTTCTTCGTCCACTTCCTCGGGATAACAGTACAGAAGCCGGATCCATTCGATTCCTTCAATCGCAGAAAGCTTCCGCAAAAGGTCCGGAAGGTTTTTCCTGCCATAGAGGTCCTTTCCGTACAGCGTGGTTTCCTGCGCGACCAG
>CADCPV010000324.1 GCA_902803345.1 uncultured Eubacteriales bacterium
GACTGGTGTGTTCAGGAGTATGTAAACCTGCTGAAGCTGATCCACAGCACGGTTGTCCCGAAAGGCGATCTGCCGGATTTCTCTCAGACGGTGAAAGGATGGGTGGATTTCATCGGGAATTATCTGCCGGAAAAGGCTTCAGTCAAACTCCATGACCTGGTGGATGCGGTTCCCTATACGGATCACATGATCCACGGCGATTATCACACGAAAAATGTTGTGCTGGTCGATGATGAGGTCCTGCTCATCGATATGGATACGCTCAGTGTCGGACATCCGATCTTTGAACTGGGATGTATGTTCAATTCGTTTATCGGTTTCAGTGAATATAATCCTGATATGTTCCGGTCGTTTCAGGGATTTGACCGGGAAACGGGGTTCCTTTTCTGGAAGAAAGCGCTTGCCGCCTATATCGGGTCAACAAATGAGAAAAAACTGAAGCAGGTGGAGGATAAAGCACGGATCATCGGTTATACCCGGCTGATCTGGCGGTCGATCCGGCGGGGCGGACTGGAGACCGAATCCGGACGGGCTGAGATCGAATTATGGAAAAACGAGCTGCTCGAGCTGCTGGAGCGTGTGGACAGCCTGGATTTCACCTGCAACGAGATCGAAGTTGAAGCTGTCCGGGAGAATCTCGCTGTTGTTCTGAATTTCATTAAGACGGTTCTGGATGACACGAACTGCCCGGAAAAAGCCCGTATGCAGATCGATCTTGCTGTTGAGGAGATTTTCGTCAATATTGCCAGTTACGCGTATGTTCCCGAAAAAGGGAATGCGATCATGCGTGTCGAGGTTACGGAAGATCCGGTGGCTGTCATAGTCACGTTTATTGACAAAGGAAAGCCTTTTGATCCTTTGTCAAAGAGCGATCCGGATATCACGCTCAAGGCGGAAGACCGCTCGATCGGCGGTCTCGGGATATTCATGACCAAGAAGATGATGGATGCCCTGGATTATGAATATAAAGACGGCAGGAATATTTTTACACTGAAGAAAAAAATTTGATGGAAATAACAGAAGTTCGAAAAATCGACCTGCATATGCACACGAAGGTCTCCGATGGGACCGATACGCCGGCTGAGATCATTCCCAACGTGATCAGTGCCGGGCTCGAACTCTTTTCGGTTACGGATCATGATGCGATCCGTGCGTGCGGGGAGGTCAAAACACTGCTGAAGGATATGGATCCGAAGCCGTTCTTCATTTCCGGGATCGAGTTTTCCTGTAAAGATAATCTGGGGAAATACCATATTCTGGGTTATGGCTATGATGCGGAAGCGGAAGCGATGCAGACGATCGTTTCCGAAGGTCACGCCAGACGCATCGAGAAAGCATGGATGCGTCTGGATTATATTAAAGAGAATTTCAATATTGAATTTCCGGAAGAGGATATTGAATGGCTGTTTTCCAATTCGAATCCGGGAAAACCGCATATTGCGAAACTGCTGATCAAGCATGGGTATGCGGAAAGTATAAAAGATGCTTTTGACAGATATCTGAACCGGATCCGTATCCCGAGTGTATATACGCTGCCGGAAGAGGCGATCAATGCGATCCTTCTGAGCGGCGGCATACCGGTGCTGGCCCATCCTTCTTACGGAAGCGGAGATGAACTGATCATTTCTCAGGAAATGGATGAGCGGCTGCAGCGTCTGGTTTGTTTCGGTCTGCAGGGTGTAGAGGCATATTATTCCGGCTTTACCGATAAGCTTCAGTCGGAAATGCTGCATTTCGCGGATGAATATGATCTCTATGTTACGGCCGGAAGCGATTATCACGGGAGCAACAAGCTGGTGAGGCTTGGAGACACCAACCTCCGGGATGTTCAGGAAGGAAGTGCCAGAATAAAGCGTTTCCTTGAAAATGTACCGCTTCGGTAGGCATCCCTGCCGGCTGAAAATTGCTCTGCTGTTTTCCGATAAAGGAATCTATCATTATTTTTATTATAAGGAAATGTTCATATGGCAAGAAAATGTTATTTATTCATATTGCTGCTGAGTCTTGTTATTGCCGTGATGCCGGCTGCGGCTCAGTCGGAAACGGCTGTACTCACCGAAACTACTCCTGCGAATGCGGCGCTTGAGGGGCAGCTGAGTCTGGATGACCTGACCGCTCTGAACGGCGGCAGTGATGTCGTTTATGTTCATGACGGACGTGTGACCTTTGTGGACGGCACCTGCACGCCGGATCCGGTCCTCAATATGGATGATGCTGCTCAGGTCGTGTTGTCCATGCTCGATC
>CADCPV010000325.1 GCA_902803345.1 uncultured Eubacteriales bacterium
CATGGCCGGCGTGAAAAAGCTGTTCCAGGAATCAGAAAACATCTCGAAGCCTGAGTACATCTTCGGCCACCTGTTCGGGGCTGTCGGACTCCTTGCAGGAAATGCAGAGCACTGCTTCTGCATTCCGCTCAGAATGAACATCCAGGACGGTCTTAAGACAGCTGCCTCCTGGGAGAACTCAGGCATTTCTTCCAGCTCCCATGTCGTCCAGATGATCGACTGCGGAACAGACGCAGCAGGATCATTCGGGCACTGCCTGTTCGTACTCGACAGATATTTCCTGTCTGTTCCCGCGCTGAAAAGACTCAGGGACTGGAACAGCAGGCAGGAGGAGCAGGAAGGGAATTCAAGCATGAGCATCGTGACAAAAGCCAGGGCCAGCTGCACCGCTTATGAAAAGCCGCCTGCTCCTTCCCCACACAAACGGGGAAGGCCGCGCAAGAAGGGCAGTTCAGTCAAACTTGCCGCGCTGTTTAATGAGCGGAAGGACAGCTTTGAGCGTACGGATGTAGTCATGTACGGAACCGCAAAACAGGTGGAATACTATGTCACGGACCTGCTTTGGGGGCAGGGTCTGTACCAGGAACTCCGGTTTGTCCTTGTCAAATATGACGGGCTGAGGAGCATCCTGGTCAATTCTGATCTGTCACTCTCACCGGAGCAGATCATTGAGATCTACGCGCACAGGGCGAAGATTGAGGACTGCTTCCGGGAATTCAAACAGAATCTCGGAGGATTCGGATACCATTTTTGGACGAAGTCCCTTCCAAAGCTTAACCACTTTTCCAGAAAGGAAGAGCTGGATCCGATGACAACTGTTTTGGATGCCCATGACCGCAGGAAGATACTGAAAAATATCCATGCAACCGAAGGATTTGTTTTATTTGCCTGTATTGCAATGGGTATCCTTCAGCTGGTTTCTCTTTCAGATACCTTTGCTGAAGCCGTTATAGAAAAGAGGTACCTGCGTACACCTTCAAATAAAAACCCTTCAGAGGCTTCAGTGATGTATTATCTGCGAAAATCTTTTTTCCTGCTTTTGTTAAATGATCCTGATTCGACCATAACGAAAATAATTCGCGGAAGGCAGGACCAGCCGCCAGGTCAAAAAATAAGTAAAACAGGCTGAAGTCACCAGTTTAATAACTATTTGAATCAAAAAACACTCGGAGGATAATCAGATTTCGATCATCCTCTAACTTTTAACTGTCCAGAAATAATATTATAAATTTAAATTTTACATTCAAAAACATGGAGAAAATATGAATATAGCGTATGTCAGGGTATCCACCGTTGACCAAAATGAAGCTCGACAGATCTCTGGTCTGGAGCATTACAATATAGAAAAATGGTTCACAGAGAAAGTCAGCGGCAAGGATACAAACCGTCCTCAGCTACAGAGTATGATCGACTTTGCAAGAGAAGGTGATACGATCTTTGTACATGATTTTTCACGGCTGGCAAGGAGCACAAAGGATCTTCTGAATATTGTGGAACTTCTCAAAGCAAAGGGCGTCCACCTTGTCAGCAACAAAGAAAATCTGGATACCTCTACCCCAACCGGAAAGCTCATGCTTACGATGATAGCTGCGATCAACGAATTTGAGAGAGCCAATCTTCTGGAGCGTCAGAGGGAGGGTATTGCGGAGGCAAAGAAACGAGGGGCTTATAAAGGCAGAAAAGAGGTAGTGATTGCGCCGGAAAAATGGAATGACCTGTATGCGAAATATATGAGAAGAGAATTGATAAAGAAACAATTTGCAGAGCAACTCAGTATTAGCAGACCGACACTTGATAAACTACTCATCAAAGAGGTCATTTAGTATCTTTGACGAGGGGCGGAAAACGGAGTAGAGTAAAACTAAATGGGAGAATTAGATTCTAATGATTTGGAAAGCAAAGGATTTGGAAAGCAAAGAGGCTTCAATTATAGATAGTCAAGTGGATCCCACTTTTGATCAAAAGTTACTTGAACAGGTTGCGCTACTTGATATTAATGGTGAGATGAGTGAAGCAGAGATAAGATTAACGAAAGAATGTGTTGATATTAAAGCAAAATTGAATGATCAAGGAATATCAGAATCTGATAGAACAAGATTAAAGGGTGAGCTGAAAGAAAAATACGAAGAACTAAAATTTGTTAGGGAGAGATATGATAAAGCTATATCCATTTTAAAAAGCATTAAAACGCCTTATTATACCAGTGATAAGGAAAAAAGAGGTTATCCTAAGAAAAATGCTTTACCAATCGGAGTTCAGGGCGTGGAAGATCCTTTTTATGAGCAATTTGACAAAATATACCCTGGTCAAGGATTAAGAGGTTTTATAGAAGAAAATCCAAAATTGTTTAACAATTGTTCTCGAGATGATATCAATTTAGCTTCTGAAAGGTATAAAAAGGTTGATGGAATTTGTACAATAATTGGAAAATGGATAAGAATACCTTTGATTGTTGG
>CADCPV010000326.1 GCA_902803345.1 uncultured Eubacteriales bacterium
GGCGGGAAGGAACTCGGAACAACGGACCTTTTAGAGTATCTTTCGGGTGTCCGGATCCGTTCGATCATCCGCGACAGCAAGGGAAGGCTCTGGCTTTCCACCTGGCGGAAGCACGGACTTCTCTGCTATGACCAGGGAAATCTTACCGCCTTTACAACTGCGGACGGACTGATGTCAGACCGGATCCGCGTGATTTCCGAACGGGAGGACGGCGCGATTCTGGTCGCCAATACCGGCGGTGTGAATGTAATTGAAGGCGACAAGGTTACCGGCACTTTCAGCGAGGAATCCGGCATCGTCAATACGGAAATCCTGACAGTCTGTGCCGGGAAGAACGGGGACATCCTCCTCGGTTCGGACGGCGACGGCATCTATATTGTCAGGGCGGACGGGACCCTGCATTTCGGGATGGAAAAAGGCCTTCGCTCCGAAGCCGTCATGCGGATCAAATATGATCCGAAGCGTGACATTTACTGGATTGTAACCGGCAACTCGATCGGCTACCTGACAGCGGACTACGAGCTTGTCACGATCCGGAAATTTCCATATTCCAACAACTTCGACCTCTACGAAAACAGCCGGGGCGAGATGTGGATTCTGGCAA
This sequence comes from uncultured Eubacteriales bacterium, assembly GCA_902803345.1. The sequence goes on from CADCPV010000326.1 coordinate 605, forward strand.
GCAACGGTATTTATGCGGCATCTGCGGACGAGCTTCTTGAAAACGGGGAGATTCATCCGGTTCATTACGGGATGGCGAACGGCCTTTCCTGCATTGCGACCGCGAATTCCTACAGCGAACTCACCGAAGACGGCGACCTGTATATTGCAGGAAACAACGGCGTCGTACGCTTCAACATTGAAAAGCCTTTCGAAGACGTGATGGATCTCAAAGCTGCGGTTCCCTATGTGGACGCGGACGGGAAGCGGATTTACCCGGATGAAAACGGTGCATTTACCATTTCGCCGGGGGTACGGAAGCTGACGATCTACGCCTATGTGTTCAACTATTCCCTGATCAATCCGCAGGTTTCCTTCCAGCTGATCGGATTTGACAAGCAGGAAACGACGGTCCAGCGGAGCGAGCTGGTGCCGCTCGATTATACCAACCTGCCGGGCGGAAGCTACCGCTTTGTGATGCGGATCAGTGACTCGATGGAACGGCAGAGCCTGACAGTCGAGACGCTGATCACACGGAAAAAGGCACTGTATGAACAGACCTGGCTGCACATCCTTCTTGCCGTTCTCGCCGCTGGCGCCATCGCGCTCGGTGTCCGGCTCTATATCCGCCGGCGGATCAGGAACTTGGAGGAGAAACACCGCGAGGAGGCGGAAAAGGAACGCCTGAGTTCCGAGCTTCAGATGGCCTCCAAGATCCAGACCGGCATGCTTCCGCATACCTTCCCGCCTTATCCGGACCGCACGGAATTTGACATCTATGCTTCCATGGATCCCGCAAAGGAAGTCGGCGGCGATTTTTATGATTTCTTCCTGATCGACGAGGATCATCTCGCGCTGGTGATGGCAGATGTGAGCGGAAAAGGTGTGCCAGCCGCGCTCTTTATGATGGTCTCAAAGGCAGTCCTCAAGAGTACCGGTCTGAACCGCCGGTCTCCCGCGGAAATCCTCGGGCAGACCAACCGGCTGATCTGCGGCAACAACCAGATGGATATGTTTGTCACGGTCTGGCTCGGAATCCTTGAGATCTCCACAGGAAAACTGACTGCAGCGAATGCAGGCCACGAGTATCCGGTCCTGAAGAATCCTGCAGGCGGATTTGAGCTTCTGAAAGACAGGCACGGCTTTGTCGTCGGCGGCTTTGACGACGAGGAGTATGAGGAGTATACGGTCCAGCTCAGCCCCGGTTCGAAGGTCTTTGTCTATACCGACGGCGTACCGGAGGCGATGGACGGGGAGCGGAACATGTTCGGGATCGAGCGGATGCTTTCGGCGCTGAACGAGGCGCCGGAGGACAGCCCGAGAGAGCTTCTTCAGCACGTCAGGACAGCGGTCGACGGCTTTGTCCGGGATGCGGAACAGTTTGACGATCTCACGATGCTCTGCCTCGAATACAGAGGCCGCGAAAGCCACGAATCATATAAGAAAAGTTGACAGCACCTGAAGGCTATGGTACTATTCTAAGGGTAAGGCCGGAGGCAGTTTACCGATGCAGGATATATGATACCGGAGTGATAAATCATTACCAGGAGGCGTATGATGAAACAGTGGAAAAAGATTGCGGCACTTCTTCTTGTCGTTGTACTTTTAGGGATTGCCGTTGTGCCGGCGCTTGCGGACAAGGATGAGGACGAAGACGATCCCAAGAAGAGCAATACACAGGAAGTCCTTGATCAGGATGTCGATGAGGCGGACGAGACAGAGGCCGAAGATGAAAAGCAGGATCCGGATGCAGACGAAGCGCAGCCGGACGCCGATGCGGATGAGGACGAAGTACATGACGAACTGATCGCGGAAGGTCCGGTCACCCTCGATTTGTGGGAAGAGGACTCCGAAGCGCGGAAGATGCTTGAGGACTATATTGCGGCTGTAACGGATCCGGATTCGGAGGAGTTCATCCCCGAAGAGGACCGGATCGCGGTGTTTGATCTTGACGGAACACTGTTCTGCGAGACAGATCCGCTGTACCTCGAGTGGCTGATGTATGTGAAGCGCGCAATGTTTGATGCGGATTCCGACCCTTCGGAGGAGGACATCGAACTCTGCCGCGATATCGCGGAGGGCATCCTCAAAGGCAAGCTCTCGGATGAGCTGGAAATGCGCCAGATCGAAGCGGAAACGCGGGTTTTTGCAGGCATGACCTACGCGGATTATGTCCAGTATGTACGGGATCTCTGCGCGCTGCCTTGCTACGGCTACGAAAACATGACGGTCGGGGAGGCGTTTTACCGGCCGATGGTGCAGGTCGTGGACTACCTGAATGACAACGGTTTCAGATGCTACATTGTCTCGGGTTCCGGCCGCAGTTTTATCAGGACGGTTTCGGAGAATGCGCTGAACATCCCGAAATCCCAGTTCATCGGCACCGACACCTGGGTCGTCGCGTCCGGACAGGACGAATGGAACGGCGGGGAATATGTATTCCAGAAAGAAGACGAGATGGTGCTCTCGGACGAACTGGTGCTGAAAAACATCAAGATGAACAAGATCCTCCAGATGATGGAAACGATCGGACAGAAACCGGTTTTAAGCTTCGGCAACAGCTCCGGAGACCTGTCGATGGCGGAATTTGTCTGCTGGGACAATGAATACGACGCGATGGCCTTTATGCTCTGCTGCGATGATACGGAGCGGGAGAACGGCAATCCGGACAAGGCCGCGAAAATGGAAGCGACCTGCATCGAGTACGGTTTCGTACCGGTTTCGATGAAAAACGACTGGACCACGATTTACGGCGAGGATGTTGTCCGGAAAGATATCGAACCCATTGACGAGGAGCTGACCGGCGAGGAACAGATCGACGAAATGCTTTCGCGCCTGGACAGTTTCTTCAACGCCGAAATCCCGGAGAATCCGAAAGACTATGCCCGGAAGATGGTGGAAGCCTACGAGAACGGAGAACTCACGGAAGACGATATCCGCGAGGCGGTTGTCACATTGCTTCGGGCACTCGGTGCTTCGGAGGAAGAAGAGTAATTATTTTTGCAATAATCTCCCGGTCTGACCGGGAATGAGGAAACCGGCAAGGCATGAAAAAATCCCTGGTCCAGAAGAAAAAAGAACGCGCACTCATGAAGATCCTGATCCCGGCCGTAATCGCTGCGGCTGTGATCGGGATCGGGGTGTTTACGCTGCTCCTACTGAACCGGCAGGAACTGACGCTCACAGTCGACGGTGAAAGCCATTATAC
>CADCPV010000327.1 GCA_902803345.1 uncultured Eubacteriales bacterium
ACAGCGACAACCGCGGCAACAATCCCCCAGCGGAGGACCCTGCTTCCCGGAAGCGGAGGAACCGGTCCTGTGCTCTCTTCTGTCTTCTGCGGATACGTCTCGGTTTCCGGATCAGCCGCTTTCGCCGATGTTTCCGCTGCCGTCGTGCTGTCCGCCTCCGTATCCTTCGAATCCGCAGTCTCGGAATTCTCTATCTCCCGGACCTCAGAGCTGTCCTCATGATAGATCATCTCATACGTCGTCCGCACGCGTTTGTCGCGCTCCGGCGCACCGGAAGGCCAGAGGTCTTTCACATCAAGATCCGGCGACTCCAGGCAGACCCAGCCGGAATCCAGATAATAGTATCCGACATAGCCCCATTTCCGGCCCTCTTCGTCCGTAAATTCCGAGTTCGTCACAATCGGATCGTCCTTCAGAAATTCCGTTTCGTACTCATCGTACCCTCCGATTGTACTTCCCGGATATTCAAAGTAATAAACCCGCTGGGTCTCATCCTTTGAAGTAACAGAAACGGTATTCCGTTTCTCATAAATTTCGCTGCGGTAATCCGAATAAAACATGTCCGAAGTGTAGCTCGCCCACAGAAGCCCCATCGGAATCCAGCCCATGTACCTGCTGCCGTCGGTATAATACTCCGTATAGCCCCAGCTGCCGCCTTCCGGATTATTGTAAATCCAGTAAATCCACAGGCGGGTGCCGATCTCGCCGAATTCATAAATCACGGTATCCGATTCCGGATCCTCCATCATCCGCACGCCGCCCGAGGCATTGATCTCATAGAGCTCCTCCTCATAGGTGCAGTCCTGCGAATGCTCCACATAAAAATCCGAATCGTAGGGTTCGTAAATTTCATCCGCCCGTGCCGAAAGCGCCGGAAGAAGCAGCGCAAGCGCCAGGGCCAGCGCCGCTATCGACAGAATTCTTTTTTGATGCTGATGTTTTTTCATCCGTCTTTTCCGAAGCCTCCTTTATTCCCCGCGCCGCTCGGCGATCACTTTGCCCATGTTCCAGAGCTGAACGGCACGCTCTACGGCCGCATCCCGTTCTTCTTCACTGTCATAGCTGCAGAAGGCGGTATGGGAACCGCAGTCCGCGCAGACGACATAGACACACCAGCCGCCTTCATCCTCGACATAGGCGCAGTCTTCGTGGCAGACCCGGCAGGGTACGAGTTCCAGCTGCTCTTCCATTTCTGCATATCCTCCTTACCGCGCCGCCCGCGCGTAATTCATCCACTTCCGGCTGATGTAGCGAATGAAGATCAGCACGGTACGGACGAGCTGGTCCAGAACCAGCGCAACCCAGGCGCCGATCAGGCCCCAGTGGAAAACATATACGAAGAGAAGTCCGAGCGCCGCACGGACGAACACGACCGTAATCAGCGTGACAATCGCGGTGGAACGGGTATCGCCCGCACCGCGGAGCGCGCCGGCCTGGATAAACTGCATGGTCTGGAAGGGCTGCGTAAACGCAACGAAGCTCATGATAATGCTTCCGAGCCGTACCACCTCCGACTCGTCATTGTACCAGGAAACGATCGTTCCGCCGAAGAAGAAGAACAGCACCATCAGGACGCAGGCGCAGATCACGCCGAAAATGACGGTTCGTTTGCCGTAGGCGAGCGCCATATCCTTCCGGCTCTTTCCGAGTGACTGTCCGACGAGCGAAGTCCCCGAAACAGCGAAGGCCTGGCCGACCATGAAGGACAGTGCCTGGATATTCATACAGATCGTATGCGTCGCATACTGCACGGTTCCGATCGAGGCAACCGTTTTCGCGAAAATCACCATGCCGACACGCATGATCAGCTGCTCGATCATCGAAGGAATACCGATCTGGACCATGTTTTTAATGGTATCCTTATCCGGTTTGAAGCCTTTTTTCAGATCGAGGTGCAGATATTTCCGGTCGCTCTTTTTCAGGATGACGAAAATCGCAATGCCGAAGGCAATGAACTGGCCGAGAATCGTTGCCCAGGCCGCGCCGGCAACTTCGAGCCGCGGGAAGCCCCAGTGGCCAAAGATCAATACGTAGTTGAACAGTACGTTCGAAGCGTTTGCGATGACATTGTAGATCATCGAAGTCCTGGAATCGCCCGCACCGCGGAGTGCTGCAGTAATCGTCGAAGTGAGGCCGAACGCCAGGAAGCCGTACATACGGATTCGAAGGTAGGAAGCCGCATCCGCAAGCGTATCCTCGTTCGCGCCCATGAATTTCACCATCGGCTCCGCGAAAATCGCACCGATCACAGACATGACGACGCCGATGATAAAGTTCAGCATCAGCGCCTGCCTTAAGGCGAGTTCTGCCCGCTCCTTCTTGCCGGCGCCCTTATTCTGTGCAACCAGTGCGGTGACGCCGACGTTTAAAGCCATGATGACCGTCATCAAAAGGAAAACGGGCTGCGTCGTCAGGCCGACCGCCGCGACAGCGGAAGAACTCAGCTTTCCGACCATCATCATGTCGACCATCGACGCAAGCTGCGCGAGCGTCAGCTCCACAAGGGACGGCCAGGCAATCCGGAAGGTGTCCAGGTACATCTGCTTGCTCGAGACTCCCTCCGGAAGCGGGATCCGCCGCATCTTCATCCATTCCGCGTTCTGTTCTTCCGTTCCGAAAGGCACCGAATCCAGTGCCAGTGACAGTTTTCTTTTTCTCTCCGCCAATTTTATGCCTCCTTCAGAGCCTCTTCTCGGCTCTCTTTACGCCGGAAACCGACGGCGGTTTTGTATCTGAACCGCTTATCATCACAATCTATTATAGTTTAACACAGTCTCCCGGGTTCTTCAACATAAAAAAGTACCCAAAGATGCAAAAAAAGTCCGTTTCCGAACATCTTCCGCCGCTTTTTTTGACACGGAAAATTTCTTTGTTTTTGTTCCGATTCTTCTTTACTTTTTCAGAATTCTGTATTACAATAAACACTACTGCTTGATACATTCCGGCCGTTCTGCTACTACATCCTGTGTTTCATCGGCCGGTTGGTTTTATGTGTTCCCGTTCAGAGTATTCCATGAAGCGTCCGATTCCATTCTGCATGCTGATCCTGATCTTAGCTGCCGCCCTGTGTTTTTCCGCCTGCGCTGAAAACAAAACTCCGGGCGATGTTTTTATGCCCATCGATGAGTCCGATGCCTACCCTTCTGAGACCGTCCGGGCAGACTTTTCCACCGAAGCGCCGAAGGATTATACCCTCCCCGTCGATGAAACAACCGCAGCCCCCGATTCGGATGCCGCGCTCGATGTGCTGAATCATTATTCCAATATGTTCATCGCATCGAAGGTCAACAATTACCTGAATATCCGGAATGCCCCCTCCACGGAAGGCGCAATTATCGGAAAACTGACGAAAGATGCAGGCGGCGAAATTTTAGAAGATGCGGGCGATGGCTGGTATCGTATTCAGTCCGGCGGGATTGAGGGCTTCGTTTCAGGCAGCTACATCATCACCGGCGATGAAGCGCGTGCCTTTGCCCCCTCCGTCGCGGTCGAAATGGTCCACATTATCGCGGAACGCCTGAATGTCCGCACTGGCCCCGGGCTCGACTACGAAGTCTGGACCCAGCTTGGAACCGCCGACCACCTGACCGTTGACGAAGACCTCGGCGAATGGTACAAGATCCGCATCAACAATACCGACGGCTACATCAGCAAGGATTTCGCAGAACCCGGCTGGTACCTCGTGGAAGCCATGCCCTGGACTGCGGTTTCCGGTACTTCCGAGAAGCGGCAGAAGCTCTTCCGCTATGCGGAACAGTTCATCGGGATTCCCTACAAAATGGGCGGGGAAAGTCTCGAAGGATACGGCATCGACTGCTCCAGCTTCGTCCAGCAGTGCCTCAAAAACGCGCTCGGTATCGGACTCGACCGTACCTCCCGCCAGCTCGCAACCCGCGGCTATGAAGTCAGCCTCGCCGACGCAAAGCCCGGCGATCTGATGTTCTATACGGACCCCTACGGCGAGATTGACCACGTCGCCTTCTACATGGGCGACGGCAAGATCCTTCACGCCTCGCGCTCCTTCGGCCAGGTAGCTGTCAGTGCCTACAACTACGCCTCCGAGCCGGTCCTCATCAAAAATGTCATCGGGGACTGAACCCCTCCGCACTTCCACTTACAACTCCTCGCCCGGCCGTTTCTCTTCGGCCGGGTCTTTTTCGGCGTATGTCTTCCCGTCTCTCCTTTTTTAGGAATGCCGCAGTGCCGCCTTTTTCGGTTTTGCATGTCTTTTCTCACTAAAGCTCACGCGGCACGCGCGTCTAAAGGATTTCCGCGTACCTATTGCGGTGAACTCGCGCTGAGCGCGGAAGAAACACGATCCGGCTCGATTCTGTGTATTTCACGGTATGGATTACAGGTGTTTCAAAAGCGATTTGCGGAAGCGGCACCCAGAAACACGTGCCGCCGGCCCCGGGTTGTGCAGTACTG
>CADCPV010000328.1 GCA_902803345.1 uncultured Eubacteriales bacterium
ACCGCAGAGGATTTCAATCTTATCCGCGAACTTTTCCTTCAGTCCGTTCATGGATTCAATATATTCCGGCAGTTCCTCCATATCCATACGGTTCCGGAAGCGGTTTCCCGGGAACGGACAGTGATCTGTAAACACGATGCGCGGCGCTCCGAGCTCTATCGCTTTTTGGACATATGCCTCGTCCGGCTCGTCTCCGGCATGTTTACAGCGGCAGGTATGAATATGAAAGGCTTCTTTTTCAATCTGTTTGTATGGATTCATTACGATCATGTTTGCGGCCATCCCGACGCAGTGCTTCGCGGCTTCGCGTTCAAAAGGAAGGCGCTGATGCTCTCGTTTGCGGTGCGGCAGTTTGTGTTGACGGTCCTGAAATCCAGCACCATCTTATCGATCGCTTTATTAAAGTCCGTCCCTTTGTAGCGAAGAAGATCCCTCATTTCACCCATCTGAAGCCGGTATGTTCCCTGGTTCTCTGCCAGGCGAAGCATCTCAACCGTCTGCCTGCTCCCTGGTGTGAAGCCGGAGGGCTGTCCCAGCGCCTGTGCGTGAAGATCCTTTTCGACATACAGGTTATAGGTCTTCGGTCCCTGGTGGATTCCGTCAAATGCCAATTCCACACAGTCCGTCGCATCAAGTGTCTCCTGATTCAGACTGAGGGTTTTCCGCGCGAGGAAATTGTCCAGATTCTGCTCTATTTGTGCTGTTTTCGCCGGATTTGCCATCAGGGCCCGGATGCTTCGATCCATCTCCTTCGGACCGTGTGTGATCTTGAAAGCACCAGTCCGCATATTTTTTTCAATTCCGAGATTGGTAAACTCTTCCGCAGACTTCAGTTTGGGGAATTCGCCGTATAATTCCGGTGATTCTCCAGCCACACCGACGACTTTGTCCTTATCGCTGTACTTCAGCGCTTCAGCGGTATTCGCGTAAGGTTTTCCCTTCGCATCGCAGTAGCTTTCAGCAACGACCCCTGTCGTCTCAGGCTGTGACATGTAATACTTCGTTCCTGTTTTGGGATCTTCGATAAGGAACGAATTATCCGTGTCGGAAGGGCTGCTCCACGCTTTCCGAATGGCTTCTTTTGTCTTTCCGGTCGCCCGGATCACCGTGATGTTTTTCTCCGGAACATGTGCGACAGCCGCAGCCTTTTTCGTCATAATCGGAAGCATGGCTTCGTCAACGTAATGGATCTTGTAGTAATTGTATCCCGCTCTGTAGCGGTTTGACACCTGGATGCCGTGCTCAATCTGATAAGCGGTTTTGCCTTCGGCGTTCAGGGCGTTTAAGGCGAAAGAATCCTCCTGTATCGCCTCTCCTGCTGCCAGGTATTCCTTAAGAGCGTCATCCGATTTGTCGATCAGGTACCTGTCATACGCTTTCTTAAATCGCTGAAGTTTGTACGCCGCATTCAGTTCGCGGGCCTGCTGCATTTTATCGATGAGAAGGCCTTCTTTCGTACGGGGAATCAGACCCTTACGGACCATCAGAACATCTTTTCTGGCAAGCTGTTTCGCCCCGGTATTCGCCGCATCTGCCGCCACAGCACCGCGCCGGATGCCGTACACATAATTCCTCGGATCGTAGGAGTTGATATCGTCCGCCAGTTCCCGGAGACCCTGGCGCACGTCGCCGATTCCCTTTTTCAGGCCTTTTCCGAAATCCACCCACTTTTCGGGGATTTTTGCGAGGACCGCTTTTCTGGTATTGATTACCCATTTCCCGACATTGTCGCGAATACCGGGCGGAATCAATGCCTGGAAGGTGTCCTTCGCAAGCGCCTTGGCTGCCGGCGCATAGGGAAGGGCTTTTTTTATCCCGTAGCCGATTGCTGCGGCAATCAGCACCGGCTTTGCGCCTGCGTACAGTTTGTTGTACCAGGTCCGGTCGCGGAGAAGAGTTGCATTTTTATAATCTCTGACCCCCTTGTTGATATCCATCGCAAGGAAGGGAATTTCCGAGCCACCGCTGGTGATCAGTCCGAGACCTATCCGGATAGCCATGCCGCCAATGCCGCTGAAATACTTGTCCTGCACCATGGCAAGGCTTTCGGACAGCGCCGACCAGTCATTGTCGTCCGCTTTGAGGGTTTCATCTATCTGGAGGAACAGTTCCTGTCTTTCCCGGAGTTCTCTCTTAACTCTTTCAGATGCGAAATGCACCGCACGCTCGAATTTCATCTCAAAGGTCGCAATGGTCAGAGGATCATAACCGAAACGCCGGTCATAGCCAAGTGCCACTGTCGTCATGCGCAGGTAATCGCTGTACATCAGATCCAGCACATAGGCATTCCGCCAGATGATATCCTGCAGATTATACAGCCGCTCCCGGATTTTGTCGTCCTGTTCCAGCATTGACGCGGTCACGGTTTCGCGAAGGGGCTGGGACAGCAGCATAACCGTTTTGTCACATCTCTCTGTCTCTCCGGTCTGTTCATCCGTATATTCGGCCAGCATGCGCACCCGAAGACGCGCCGGCGCTTCAAGGAAGCCCTTTTCGCAGAAAAATACGTAGTCTGTTTTGCTGTCGGTAAAATTCACCGGACTTGCCTTGATTCCAAGCCCGTCAAGGCGTTCCTTCATCAGGCTGTCCTCCGGATCGAGCGGTTCGAAGCGGAATTTCGGAAGCGCCGGTTCAAAATACATCTCATGCTTTTCTTCGTCCACCTTCACGACCATCACCGTAGCCGGCGTGTAGGAGATATCGAAGTCCGAATCCTGCAGCTCATCAACCTGTTTTCCAGCGGCCTCTGCTTTCAGCACCCGGAAGCAGTTCAGAAGCTCCACATCGACCGAAAGTCCCGTCGTGACCCGGTAAACCTCAAATGTCCCGACTGCCGTATACCTGCCGTCGGTCGCCCGGACTTCGAGCGTGTGTACTGCGTAAGTGCCGGAAGGCCCCGGATCTTTGTTAATATCCGCGATACAGGCAAAATGCGTACCCGGAATCGGCTCACCCTGCTCCGTCACGGCATCCGAAAGCGCAACGCTGTAGCTCGAGCCTTCGATAAACCGAAGATCGATCCCGGTTTTCTCCGGCGCGAGTCCGTCGACCGTGAAGCAGACTGCCCCGCCACGCTCATCACAGGATACCAGCGCCATATTGGGCTGATAAAAAAGTATCTCCGGCATCTTCGCTTTGAAGGTGACGCTGTTGATAAAGACACCGCCCTCGCCACGATAAATGAAGTCGATGACGCCTTCGTTCGAAACCTCCTGGGCGGGGTTCACTTCAACGGTTGCGCATTTATAACTTCCCGCAAGGCTTGCGTACATTTCCGTAATAAAGACTTCGTCGTGGCTCTGGATCACAATATCCTTCGAAAGCTGCGGGCGGTCGTACTCCGTTCCTTTGATAACCTCCACGATCCGGGCATACACCGGAACCTGCTCGCCGGGCCGGATCGTATCACCGAACTCCTTGTAGATTTTCATCTTGTAGGACTTCTTCTTTTTCTCATCGTCCTCCGTCGATGCCCCGGCTGCAGCGGTTCCGACAGCGGTTCCGATAACGCCGGTGATGATCAGGCCGATAATATCGGTTCCTTCGTCCTCTCCGGGATTGATCTCAGCCCTGGTTTCTTCCGTCTGGATGATGTAATCCCGCTCGGTGCTTTCTTCTTCGGACTCATCGTCCGCTTCTGTTCCGGACTCTTTGGTATCGGCATCGTCTGAGTCCGTTACTGCTTCCGTCGTTGCAGCGGCAGCGGAGGTATCCACCCAGCGATAACGGTAGTAGGTGTCAATTTCACAGCTGTGTGAGTTGATGCGGAACAGGATATAAAGCTCGCTCTTCGAGCCGTTGTTTCCCTTCGGAATCTGTGCCTCAAAGGTCCCGCTGAAAGGCCCGACATAGGCTCCGAACGACCCATCCGTACCTTCATTCTGGCGGATCTCGCTCGGCGTAATGACAGACCGGTCATCGCTTTTCTGCCGGAAATAGATATAATTATTGCTTTTCTCGGCGTACATATAGGAGATCATCACCTGGGCACCGACGCCGACGATATGCGCGGAACAGCTCCCGGTCACTTCCGCTTCAATCGCATAGTTTTCGCCCGGATTCAGACGGGAAGGCGGTAGCGGGCTGAAGGTCCAGGACGCGTCGCCGTATTCTCCCTTGCAGCTCGTGCCGTTGTGATGCCGGTTCTTCTCGCTCGTTTGGGAAAAGCGGTAGCCATCTGCTGTGATCGTATTGACCGCGTAAAAGCCGTCCGACGCAGAACCTTTGATCTCCTCCACGTAGCCATTACCCTCGTAAACCAGACTTTCCGACTTCAGGTCATACTTCTCGACAAACTCCCAATATCCGGTATCTTCATCCTCCGAAGCCCGGACGGGAAGCGCGAAAAGCGCCGCATGCCCCAAAAACAGGACAAGCGCCGCGAGGACGGCCGAAGCCTTTGCCGCTCCTTTGCGGTTTTTACTGATCAGCATCAGCACAATGCCGGCAATGCAGAAAAGAAGGAGAATGATATACCAGACCGGACCGGTCTCCCGAACCCCGAAAATCCCGCTCAGTGACGCAAACAGCGCAAAACTGCCCGCCGAACCGCCGAGAAAGCTCTTATATTGCTGCGTAACCAGGGATTTTGTGCCGTCCTGCCCTTTCTTCGCAGAAAGAGATGCGGCAAAAGAATGAATAAAGCCGGTTTTCGATGAGACTGCGCCAAGCGACAGGAAAATTCCGACGATTCCAACCATCGATCCTGATCGTCCCGCATATCCGGCTGAGAATACATAGACAAGACCTGAAAGGCCAAAACCGAACAAAAGGCTTCCGAGATTAATGCCTCTCCCCCGGAAAATGTCCTTCACACCCTGTCCGAACTTCTTTGCACCGCCTGTGAACAAAGATCCATATCCGGCCCCGATCAGGCCTTTTCCGACGATTCCGCCCAAAACTCCGGCGAATCCGCCGCCGAATCCCGCCTTCGCGAAAATCGGCCAGGAAAGGATATCCGTAAAAAGATTTGTATTACCTTTCCAGTTGATAATCCCGAGCACAATCCACAGAACTGCAATCACGATCATCGGAATCAGGGCTTTTACGTTTTTAAAAAGCTTCGGAAAGCCGGAAATGAGCGTTCTGAAGCCTCCTAAAAGCGTAAGGAACGGATTTCTGATATTCGTCAGGACTGCCGCTGATCCGGCGGAACTTCCTGCTCCCGGGATCAGCTCAATGCTCACTTCCCGCTGTCCTTCGGGGAAACTGATTTTTCTTGTATACCCGACAAGCATCTGAGCCGCCCGCGGAATGCTCCGACCTGTATTCTGTGCCGTTCCCGATGCAGAAGCCGCACTTTTCGGCTGTGTCGTTTCCGGTGTGTTCAGCAATTTCCGTCCGCAGGTACGGCAGAAACCATCTTTTTCGGCAACCGGGTTGCCGCAATATATACAGAAATTAGCCATGACGTTCTCCTTTCACCGTACTGCCTCTTACAGTCAGCATCCGACCTGCCGCCGGTGCTCTCCTGAATCCTATTTTACACAATTTCTGTATCTGCGCAACCGTTTCCTGCATTTTTTCGCTTTTATCAAAATTCCGGGAGAAAACCCCTTCCTCAACGCGTACTCGCGTAGCGTAGGGAGTAGCGTAGGAAAATCAGACTCAGTACAAGAACTGCAAGGATCGGACCAACGGAACTCAAGGCCACCAGGCCGAAGCTGTCATCTGCCGCCTTTCTGTCGGAACGAATAGCTGAAACACCTACGCCAAGCGCCATAATAAAGGGAACCGTCATTGGTCCTGTGGTCACACCTCCCGAGTCGAAAGCTACGGCAAGAAAGTCCTTCGGCGAAAACACCACAAGAAGAAACACGAAAGCATAGGAAATCCACAGCATAAGCCTTAAAGAAATCCCAAGAAGCATGCGCAAAAAGCCAAGGAGAAGAAACAGTCCGACGCCTGCCGCAACAGACAGAATCAAAACCCGATTGGGAACAGCCGCAACCTGATTTGCAAGGACCGACAAATCCGGTTCTGCAATTGTAATGATAAACCCAAGAAGAAAACCAAGCAGGAGAATCAGCCAGAGTTTTTTTGACGCGGTCAGCTTCGAGCCAAGCCGCTGCCCCATCGTCTCCATCGAAAGTTCCGCCCCGAGAGAAAACAGCATCATCCCGCCGATCAGCATCAGCCCGCCGAAAAGGAACGAAAGCAGTATTCCTGCGGGTACCGGTGTCACAAAGAAAGACAGTACAAGAACGATGCCCATAATCGGGAGCACCGCCTGTACTGCCTCTTTCCATTTATGTTTCATGTTTCCCTGAAG
>CADCPV010000329.1 GCA_902803345.1 uncultured Eubacteriales bacterium
CTATGTTTCCAATGCCGGTCTGCGTATATTTCTGCAGATGCTGAAGATCTGTCCGGATATTTCGATGATCAATGTCCGTCCGGAAGTTTATGAGGTCCTTGAACGATATCAGTTATCTCCATTAAAAGCATCAACAGAGGATCTGATTATGGCAAACTTCTGAGCAACGCACTCGATCAGCAGTCATTTAGGGGGAATCAGGAGGATAAGAAGATGAACCGCACACTGCTTGTGAAAAACGTGATGTGTATTGTCACCTGCGATGACAGCGACAGAGTCCTTCGAGATGCTGATGTCTTTGTAAAAGACGGCGTGATTGTCTCTGTCAGAAAAGCGGGGGATACGGCGGAAAGGGAAGCCGATGAGGTGATCGACGGCCGGCACATGGTGATGTATCCGGGGCTTGTCAACACCCACCACCACCTTTACCAGACATTCAGCCGGAATCTTCCGCAGGTCCAGAACATGGAGCTCTTTGACTGGCTGAAAACGCTCTATGAGATCTGGAAGAATCTTGACGAGGAGACCGTGTACTGGAGTTCGCTCACCGGCATCGCCGAGCTTCTCAAATACGGATGCACGACAGTCCTCGATCATCATTACGTTTTCCCGGATTCAGGGAATGGCAGTGCGGACCTGATCGGAACACAGTTCGCTGCAGCAGACGTCCTCGGAGCGCGCTTCTATGCGACAAGAGGCAGCATGGACCTGAGCGTCAAGGACGGAGGCCTTCCTCCGGATTCCGTTGTCCAGAGTGTGGACGCGATCATGAAAGACAGCGAAGAGCTTGTAAGACGGTACCACGACCGGTCTCCTTTTGCCATGCACCGGGTGGCGCTCGCACCGTGTTCACCTTTCAGCGTCAGTGAAACACTTCTCAGGGAGACGGCGGTACTGGCGAGAGACCTGAAAGTCCGCATGCACACGCACCTTTGTGAGACGAAGGACGAAGAGAACTATATGCTGGAACGCTTCGGAATCCGGCCCCTGGAATATATGAGACGCCTCGGATGGACGGGAGACGACGTCTGGTATGCGCACGGCATTCATTTTAACGATGAAGAGTTGAAATTCCTCGCCGAAACAGGCACCGGTGTGGCTCACTGCCCGGCTTCCAATATGAAACTGTCGTCCGGTATTGCGAGAATTCCGGAAATGCTGAAGCTGGGAGTCAGAGTCGGTCTTGCCGTCGACGGGTCCGCCAGCAATGACGGATCGAGCCTCCTCGAGGAGATCCGCACCGCCTTCCTCCTTCACCGCCTGAATGCAAGCCATGAAGCGCCTTCCGCCTATGCGTTCCTCAAAATGGCGACAAGAGGCAGCGCCTCTGTCCTCGGCTGGGAAGAGATCGGCTCCGTCGAAGAGGGAAAAGCGGCGGACTTCTTCCTGATCGATTCAAGAAGACCCGCGCTCATCGGGGCGCAGGAAGACTTTGCAGGAGCTCCCGCCGCCATCGGGATCCGGGAACCGGTCGACATAACGGTCGTGAACGGCCGTGTCGTCGTGAGGGACGGTCATCTGACAGGAATGGATGAAGCGGTTTTATCCGAAAAAGCCAATCAGGCATTTGAAAAATATATCGGCAGATAACACTTTGGAAGACGGGTTCTATTGTGAACCCGTCTTTCGTCATCCGCATGTGACCGGCGTAAATAATTTTCGAAACAATGTGACCATACCCCCCGGTTTCCTGTTATTATTGATAACAGAGAATGGTTTTCTTACCTGGAAAGGAGAGACGCAGAAATGAAAAAGATGATGATAGCCCTCTTGGCTCTGGCTGTAAGTATGGCTGTTGCTTCGGTTACATGGGCGGGTCCGTTTGAGCACTACTATGATTATATGAATCCGGACGGGACATTTGCCTATTACTTTGATCAGGGATCAGGAGTCTTTGTTACCCTCGATCAGAACTGGTATCAGCATACATTTGTAAAAACATCCGACCGCGGTGCGACATTTTATCACCGGGACAGTTACCTGGCTTATGAAGAAGAAGGAGTGGAAGGCGGCCGGCTGTTTACGCTCGGCGCATCTGTCAATACCGGCTTCAGGGAACTGCCGAGCTTTGAGTATATCGGCTTTGACGAAGAATCAGCGATGAATTATTATGCGGAACTGCCGTCTGACTATCAGGCGTACATGGAGGATGAGAGTATCCGGGCAGAGTATGACGCTCTGTGGGAGGGAGTAAAGGATGTGATTGCCGGAATCAGCATCGGACCGGAAGAGGAAGAGAGTAACCCGGTTTATCTCCCGGATGACAAAAAGCCTGAGATTCTTAAATCCGGAGACTATTCCTATTGGATCCGGGACGGAAAAGAAGCTGTCCTCGCGGATTACAGCGGAGATGAAGAAGTGGTTGAGATCCCGTCGGAGATTGACGGGTATACGGTCACGAAAATCGGAGATGACGCTTTTTCCCAGAAGGAGATGAAATGTCTGATTTTCCCGGACAGCATCAGCGAGATTGGAGAAAGGGCTTTTGAATACTGTACGATTACGGATGAACTGCAGTTTTCTGAGAATGCCGTAATCGGGAGGGATGCATTCTCCTATGCGAAACTGCCGCCTTCACTCATGATCCCTGCAGGCGTGACGGTGGAAGAATGTGCGTTCAGTTATTGCGACACTCTGGAGACAGTTTTGACAGGGCCGGATGCCGTGATCCGGGGCAGGGCATTCGGCTACTGCGACAACCTGGTTCAGGTCGTCTGTGCAGATGGCGGCGAGATGCAGGATGATTCTTTTGAATACTGCAGGTCATTAGAGAGTGTAATTCTCTGCGGTTCTGTGAGTGTGGAAGAGGATGCTTTCCCATATTGCGGAGATGCGAAGATTTCCCGTGCCGAAGAAAGTGAATTTGATGCGTGGAAAGAGACGGATACGGATCTCTCTGAATCGGATACTTCTTTTGCCGAACCGGTTCCGGAAGGAGAACCGGATGTTGATGCGGAAGGAAATCTGTCCGGAGGATGGGAAGTAACGGAAATCTCAGAGATGACGGATGAAACAAGGGCTGTTTTCAATCAGGCAGTTCAGGGAATTACCGACGTGGCGTATGATCCGGTTGCCCTGCTGGCAACACAGGTAGTGGCCGGAAAGAATTATTGCTTCCTGGCAAGAGAAAGCTCGTATAATCTGAGTGAAAAACCTTCTTATGAACTGGTATATGTCTGGCAGGCACCCGGAGAATCTGCAAAGCTTCTGGAAATGCAGGAGATTGAATTCGGACTGAAAGAACAGTAAGACAGGGGACAATTATTTGATTCCGGTTTCATGCATTTCACAAAAATCGGGGATGTGAACAGCTGACAAATATGGTAAAATAGATAAAAGTGTCAGTTTCGGGAAGGACTGACTCCGATTCCTTATAGCATGGAATTAACAAACCGGTTTACCTGGTTTGAGGGGGTGTATCATGAAAAAGAAGGTAAGCTTTCTGGTTGCAGCATTATTAATTACGGTCTCTCTTTGCCATTCGGTGTGCATTGCAGATGCAAACGGCGTTGCCAGGCCCGCTGCCTCTGACGAGACAGCACA
>CADCPV010000330.1 GCA_902803345.1 uncultured Eubacteriales bacterium
GAAAGATAAACGCCCCGGTAGTAAGGAAGCCTGATTTTGAACTGAAAGCCCGTTATTTCGCCGTTTTCCGCGGTGTTGCGGAAGCCGACGGACTGAATTACCTGTTTCTCCATAAAGTCCTTAAAACCCCCTTTTTCAGTCGCCTAAGAGGCGTTTCAGCATGATATGCTGCTTCCGTAAGGTCTGTCCGACCTCGTAGCCGTCGTCGTACTTGTCTGCGCCTTCGTATTCCGAGAGGAGATACCCGTCCCAGCCATAATCCTGCAGGACCTTCACGATCTCCGGATACGGAATCGTCGTCTCCTCAAAATCGTCGCTCATGTGGATGAACTTCGCATGGCAGCAGTAGATGTATGGAAGAAGCGGAATCAAGTCCTCCGGCGTATTGGGCTTCCAGTCCGGGTTCCGGTGACCGCCGCCATCAAAATTGGTGCGGAACACAGAGAAATCGATATTCAGGCCGAAGTTCTTCGTGCCGGTTTCCTTGATGAATTCCACATAATTCTGCACCATCTCGTCATTCAGGTTCGAAGGCGTGTGGATTTCCGGGCACATGCGGACGTTCATCCGTTCCGCAAGGGGCAGCGCGCCTTTGATGATCTCGCGCCAGTTTTCGACGGGCTCAAGCTTGCCGTTGATGACCGGCATCTTGGTGCGCATGACCGTAAAACCAAGCCGGTTCGCGAGCCGGATGTCCCGCTCGAGCATTTCGATGCTCTCTTCTGTCGTGAGCTCGCGGCCGCGGATCACATGGCTGTCGATCCAGTGACCGTATTCAACCGGAACAACCTCGTACTTGTCGCAGAGACGGAACCAGTTTTCAACCCACTGATCCGAAGGATAAGGGTAGTTTTCGATGTGGGTGTTCGCAAGAATCTCAATCCCGTGCGCCCCCATATCGTGCGTGTCCTCGAAGCAGTCCTCGAGGGTTTTCGTGAGGCCGAATTCTGCGGAATAGCTGTAAAATGCGATGCCGCGCTTCGGGCCTTTGCGGTCGTAAGTGTACATGGCGGGTCCTTTCTTTTGCCTTATTCTTCTTCCGGTTTCACGCCGAAGATTGCGTACATCTTTCCGGAGCCGGGGAACCCTTTCCTTAAGGGGTCCGGATAAATCTCCATCAGCTGTTTATCGTGGTCGATCCGAAGATCTGTTACCGCGTCAAAGCACATCGTCGGAACAGAATCCCCCGTGACACAGGGCCATTCGGGAATCAGATCGTGGTTCGGGTCGCCCGTCTTTGCGAACTGCACCCACGCGCCTGCCATCTGGTCCTCAAGGTGTTCTGACACTTCCGGAATGTACTGTGCCTCGATATAGGCGGAATTGCGGAAGACGTAGGGTTCCTCCGCATTGTGCCACGGAACAGTACCGTAGTTAAACGGCGACTCCAGATTAAACATCCAGTTCCAGGTCGGACCGCCTGCTTTGGCTCTTTCTTTCGCGAAATTCAGCGTCTGGCGTCGCATGCCGGTGTCCAGGAAGAGAACGTCCGCAGGATTCCGGTCCGGGTAGGCAAGCTGCATCGCGGCTTCGACTGCCTCCGTCAGGTTGCCGAAGCGCTCCCGGATATGCTTTTCACGGGTTTCTTCATCCCAGCGGTTCTTGATCTGGTCCCCGATCTTCTGGTCGAAGTTTCCGGAGAATTCGCCGAGTACGGTTCCGACCATGAGCGGGATGCCGATCGTTTCCTTCCGGAAACCGAAATCCAGCGGATGACCGAGATAATATTCTCCGTCCGCGATCGGTGCCCAGTTGACGCGTTTCCCGCGCTCGTTCATTGTGTAGATCGCGTTCATCGTCGCCTGCGCGAGATCATACCAGTCGACCGTCTCGATTTCCTTCACATTTTCAGGCGCGATCTTCAGGTACTTCAGCACGAGTGCCGCGGTCTCCTGTGCATTTTCGCGGATCTTCTCCACAGCTTCAGGGCCGCCGGAGCCGCCCATACCGCCGGACTCCATGATCACGCGGTGATACAGGCCGTCTGCTGCCGGAGTCTGCATCATCGAGAGCACCTTCGCGCCGCCGCCGGACTGGCCGAAAATCGTGACATTATCGGGATCGCCGCCGAAATTTGCGATGTTTCTGTGCACCCACTGAAGAGCCGCCACAAGGTCCATCAGCCCGACGTTTACAGAGTTTTTGTACTCCTCCCCATAGGCGGAAAGGTCCAGGTATCCAAGAACGTTCAGGCGGTGGTTCATCGAGACGACGACCACATCATCGGTCGCGGAAAGGTTTTCGCCGTCATAGGCCAGAAGTTCCACGGAAGATCCGGAAAACCAGCCGCCGCCATGCATCCAGACCATAACCGGACGTTTTCTCTCCGGATTCAGGCTCTGAGTCCAGACATTCAGGAACTGGCAGTTCTCATTCTGCGGATAGAAGAAATGCGGAACATTAAACTGATCATGCGGAACCGGGGTGGAAAGCTCGGAGCAGACATATCCGTATTGGTAGGCTTCCTTCACGCCTTCCCAGCTTTCGGTTTCTTCGGGTGCGTGGAAACGCTTCGCAATCGCGTACCGGATTCCGCGGAAAATATAGGTGGAATCGATCTTGAGGCCCCGTACGGCGCCTTTATCGGTCATCGCAACCGGATCGTCATAGGTACAGGTTACTTCTGTAACCAGCTTCTTCATATACATGCCGCACCTCCTTATAAGCTCTGTCTCGGGCCGCCGCCGAATCTCGTGTTCACCACCGACTTCCGGTCATTCCGGCCCATAACGCCCCGGTTCGGGAGCGAATCCATCAACTCGTCATCGTGATGATAGCGGACTGTCGTCTCCCGGTCAAAGAGAATACAGGAGCCGTTGTCAGCGGTTACCGCAGGCCAGACGGGGTTTCCTGCAACATTCGGATCGCCGTTCCTGGAAAAGGCCACCCAGGCTCTGGTCATCTGATCCTGCAAACGTTCGGAAACGCCCGGAATATAGGAAGCTTCCAGATAATTTGCGTTATGGAACATATAGGCTTCCTCGGCGTTGTGCCACGGGATGGTTCCGGAATTCAAGGGGCACTCGAGGTTGAACATCCAGTTCCAGGCAGGCGCACAGCCTTCCTCGGCACGCTTCTTTGCGTAATCGCGAGACGCCGCGCGGGTAGCCTTGTTGGTGTAGAGGCAGTCGACAAGCTTTCTCTCGGGATAATCTTTTTTCATCGCTTCTATGACTGCATCTGCGCTCTCCCCGAACACTTCCTGAATCAGTTTCAGGACGAGTTCATCGTCCCAGTCGTTCTTGGAACCGGGTGCGTAGACTGCATTGTAGTTCTGGTCAAATTCGCCGTATACGGATCCAACCAGTACCGGTACGTTTTTATGTTCTTCGATAAAGGGATTGTTGAGGCCGGAGCCCATGAAGAAATCGTCGTCCTTCACCGGAGCCATCATCATGAACTGCCCGGTTTCTTTTGCCAGTTTTTCCTGAGCCTTCTGAGCGGCACGGGCGAGCTTATAATATGGGACCTTCTCGATTTCATGAATGGTTTCAGCGCTCAGGCCGAGTTCTTCGACAACATAGGACGCGAGCTTCTGAGAGGTTTCCGGAAGCACATCTTTTTCCCCTTCAAATAGTCCGGACTGAATGGATGCGCGGTGGAACAGGCCTTTCGCGGAAGGTGTCTGCAGCAGGCTGTTCACCTTTCCGCCGCCGCCCGACTGACCCATGATCATAACATTTCCAGGGTCTCCGCCGAAAGCTTCGATATTTTCCTGAATCCAGCGGAGCGCTTCGACAAGGTCCTTCTGGCCGAGGTTCCCGGTGTATTTGTACTCCTCGCCGTAGGCCGAGAGGTCCAGGTATCCGATTACGTTCAGGCGGTGATTCACGGAAACCACAACAACATCGCCAAACTCTGCCAGTTCATGTCCGTCGTACGCGTACAGCTCGATTGAGGAGCCGGTCGCATAGCCGCCGCCGTGAATCCAGACCATGACAGGCTTTTTGGCGTCTTCATTAATCTGCTTTGTCCAGATATTCAGATAGAGGCACTCCTCGTCCTGCACGTAATGGTAATGCGGGACATTGTATTCGTCGTGCGCGATCGGCGTGTGGATTTCCGGCGAAACCGGTCCGTAGATGATCGCATCCTTGTTGCCTTCCCAGGGTTCTACCGGCTTCGCTTCGTGGAAACGCTCTGCTGTTGCGTACTGGATTCCCCTGAAGATATACATGTCTTCCTCATACAGCCCTCGAATCTTCCCTCGCTTCGTTACAGCTACCGGAAAATCGGGGTTTGAGATCACCGATCTCGTTAGTTTTCTTGGATACATAAACAGTTGTCTCCTCTCTTATTCAAATCCCTGGAACACCTTCACACCGGTATAGACTTTCGGGATTTCCTCGCCCTTGAGCACACGGATCGCGCCGGCCGCCATGGCCTCCATCTCGAATTCGCCGGGGTAAGCAGAAACGGGTGCGATAAAGCCACAGTCCTCGGTGATCTTCGCGACAAGTTCTTTATTGTGAACGATGCCGCCGCCGAGGAGAATGCCGTCAACTTTCCCCTTCAGCACCACCGCCATCGCGCCGATGCCCTTCTCGATCTGGTAAATGAAGGCTTCCCAGACCAGCTTCGCATATTCGTTTCCGGCTGCGATCATGTCCTGGACCTCCAGCGCGTCCGAAGTGCCGAGATGGCTCACAAATCCACCGGAGCGGGTTGTCAGTGCCCGAAGCTCTTTCGCAGTCTTTCCTTCGGAATATTCGATGAATTCTGCAACTGGGACCGCGCCGCAGCGGGTCGGTGCCATCGGGCCTTCGCCGCCGACGATATCATAGCCGTCGATCATCCGGCCGTTCTTGTGTGCTGAAACTGAAACACCGCCGCCGATATGACAGACAACAAAATTGCATTCTTCATAGCGTTTGCCCATCGACTGCGCGTGACGGATCGCTGTCTCCTTCAGGTTCAGGGCGTGCAGGTGGACGTTTCGGTAAACGCCTTTGATACCGGTAATACGTGCCACGTCCTGCAGCTCATCAACGTCCGGCGGGCTCACCGCAAAGGCCGGAACGCCGTATTCATCCGCAAAGGACTTCGCAATGCTCGGTCCCAAACCCGCCGGGTGGATGACGCCGTTTTTCGAATGCAGCGAATGCTCCAGGACGAGATCCGTCACCTCATAGACACCGCCCTCCATCGCGAGAAGCCCACCGCCCCTGCCGACACAGGCGGAAAGGCCCGAAAGATCCACATGGTTTTCTGAAAGCGCCTTGTGAATAGTCTCCATCCGGTACGGGAACTGGGATTCCTGGTCGGAGAACTGCGAAAGCATCGCCGCATCATGGCTGACGTTAATCGAAAACAGCTTCTCTTCTCCTTCGAAAAGCGCGATCTTCGTCGATGTAGAGCCGGGATTGACCGTCAGTATTTTCATAGCTTCTGAACCTCCGTTTAGTTTGTTTAAATCTCTCTGATCCTGCTGTTTTGCTGTTTCA
>CADCPV010000331.1 GCA_902803345.1 uncultured Eubacteriales bacterium
CTGGTCCTGACAGCCGTTCCGATCATTGTCAGTACTGCGGCCTATAACTGCATTGATATTATTGACGTCGTGATTTTCAATCACGGCATGAAGCGGATCGGTTACACTGTCAGCGAGTACACCTCTGTCTGGGGCGATTACAACAGCGCTTTCATGATCCTGATCCATCTGCCGGTTGCCTTCGCATCTGCGATTGCATCGGCGCTTGTTCCTTCTCTTTCTGCCGCCTATGCGGAAGAGGACAGGAAACTGGTGCTGCAGAAGATCTCTGTCACGCTGAGGACAGTGCTTCTGATTGCGCTTCCGTTCTCATTCGGCATGATGGCTGTCGGCGGAAACCTTGCAAAGCTTTTATTCCCGACGATTTCGGCAGATGCGGAAAGATACCTCATTATCGGCGGTTTCGCGGTTCTGTTCTATTCGCTTGCTACCGTTACAAATGCAATCCTGCAGGGCCTGAACCGGCTCGACAAACCGGTCATCCACAACCTGATCAGCCTCCTTGTGCATGTGCTTCTGATGTTCTTCTTCGTCTATGTGCTGAAGTTGGAGATTACGGGCGTTATCATTGCCTACATGCTGTTCGGCCTTGTGACAACTGCGCTGAACCTGTGGTCGATCTATAAGATTACCGGCTATCTTCCGGAGCCGATGCAGTCGGTGCTGCTGCCGGTCGGTGCTTCCTTTGCGGTCGTTCTGGTGTGCCTGCTGGTATCCTTTGTAGTCAGCCGCTTTGCACACGGGAAGGCAGGAAATCTTCTGATTGTGCTCTTTGCCTTTATTCTGGGCTTTATCGTCTATATCATCCTGATTTTCCGGATGAACTGTGTTACGAAGGCGGATCTTCTGGAACTTCCGGCCGGCAAAAAGATCGTCCGGATGCTGAAAAAAGTCCGTCTGGTGTAAGGCATGGAATATCCGGTTCTTGTAATCGGTGCAGGCGCCTCGGGTCTTGCCGCCGCAATTTCCGCGGCCGAATCCGGGGCATCGGTGTGTGTACTGGAGAAGAAGGAGCAGCCGCTGAAAAAGCTGCTTCTGACCGGAAACGGCCGCTGCAATTTCACGAACCGCAGCATTTCTTCGGACGCGTACTATACGCATGAGCCGGCGTTTATCGAACGTTTTCTTCGGCGTTTTCAGACAGAGGATGCGCTTTTGTTTTTCCGCGGTCTGGGCCTGTATCCGGCCTTTCGCGGGGATTATGTATACCCGATGAGCATGCAGGCACAGTCGGTGCGGGAAGCGCTTCTTGCACGAGCCCGTGCGCATTCTGTGAACATTTCCTGCGGTGTGAATGTGAAGGATGTCACATATGACAGCAGGAAGAAGATGTTCACGGTTAAAACTTCGTCAGAGACGTATTCCTGCAGGAAGCTGATCCTTTCATGCGGCTCGGAAGCCGGCGTCCGGGACCGGGAAGCCTTTACGGCAGACCAGATCCTCCGAAAGCTCGGTCACAGGCTGTATCCGGTAAGGCCTGCGCTTGTGAAACTTCTCGGAAACGTGGGTTATGAGTCTTTCTGGGACGGTGTGCGGCATCACTGCATTGTCCGTTTTGTCCGGAAATCTGACGGCGCGATCTTCACAGAAGAGGGGGAAGTTCAGTTCACAAAAGACGGCATTTCCGGCATTCCGGTTTTTCAGATCAGCCATCCTGCGGGAGAAGAAATCGATCAGAAGGGCAAAGCTTCTGTCAGGCTGAATTTCATACCGGATCTCGGCCCTGACGGGCTCAGAGACAGCCTGAATCTGCTGAAAAACAGCCCATATCAGGCTGATCGCACATTTTACGATATCCTGACCGGTTTCCTGCCGAAGAAGCTGATAAAGGCCGTTTTGGCGCAGACGGAAGGAATGGGTTCCAAAAAGATATGTGAGATTTCCGATGAAGAGATTCGGAAGCTGTCGGAACTTCTCTCTGATTTTCCCTATACAGTCACCGGCGTCGGCGATGCTATGAATGCACAGGTAATGCGCGGCGGAGCGGATCTCTCGGAGTTTACGGATGACCTTGAATCCCGGATTGTTCCCGGACTTTATGTGACTGGAGAACTTCTGGATGTCGACGGAAAATGCGGCGGCTACAACCTGCATTTTGCCTGGGGAACAGGGATCCTTGCAGGCAGATCTGCAGCTGAAAATCTTTCGGAGGCACGCAGATGATTGTCAGCGATATCCGCGTTCCGATCCGCTATACAGAGGAGACCCTCTATGCTGCGATCCGAAAGGCCGGCGGCAGGAAGAACCTGAAAATCCGCTCCGTTCAGATCCTTCGAAGAAGCATCGACGCCCGGAAGAAGCCGCAGCTTTTCTATGTGATGAAGGCGGCTGTGAATGAAGTACCGGTGAAAGTGCCTTCCTGTCCGTACCGGGCAGATCCCGCGAAGCAGTATATCGTGATCGGTGCAGGCCCTGCCGGCCTGTTCGCGGCATTGACACTTTCGGAAGCCGGAGCTTCCGTTACGCTTCTGGAACGCGGAAAGAAGGTTTCGGAGCGGCAGCAGGATGTGGATAACTTTTTCCGTACCGGCATCCTGAACCCGGACTCGAATGTCCAGTTCGGCGAAGGCGGTGCAGGAACTTTTTCCGACGGAAAGCTCAATACGCTGACACAGGACAAATCAGGCCTGAATGCGCGTGTCCTGCAGGTCTTCCATGAATGCGGCGCACCGGAAGAGGTCCTGTATGATGCCCGTCCGCATATCGGGACGGACCGGCTCCCGGAGATTGTAACTGCGATCCGGGAACGGATTGAAAGGGCCGGCGCTGCGGTTCGTTTCGGCTGTACCGTGACAGATTTTATCGTGGAAAACGGCCGGATTTCGGGCGTTCTCATAAATGGAGAGGAAAAGCTCTCTGCGGATGCTGTGATCCTTGCAATCGGGCATTCGGCACGGGATACGGTGAAGCGCCTGTATAACCGCGGCGCGCTGATGGAGCAGAAGCCTTTTGCCGTCGGCGTACGGATGGAGCACCTGCAGCGTGATATTACCGCCTGGGAATACGGCACGCTCGATTATGAGGAGCTCGGGGCGGCGCCGTATAAGGTCACGGCGAAAACCACATCCGGTCGCGGCGTGTATTCCTTCTGCATGTGTCCGGGCGGGCAGGTTGTCAACGCTTCTTCGGAAGAAGGCCATCTCTGCATCAACGGGATGAGTGATTCTGCGCGTTCCGGCCGGAATGCCAATGCCGGAATTGTCGTACAGGTTGATCCTTCGGACTACCCTTCGGATCATCCGCTTGCGGGGATCGAGTTCCAGCGTGACCTGGAGCGGAAAGCATTTCTTGCTGCCGGAGGGAAAATACCGGTTCAGCTTTACGGAGATTTCCGGGAGGAGCGGATCTCGACGGAATTCGGTGCAATTCTTCCCGATATGAGAGGCGGATGTGCATTTGCGAATCTGAGAGATATTCTTCCGTTGGAGCTCTGCGGCGCTCTCTCGGAAGCGATCCCGAAATTCGGGCGGATGATCGGCGGCTTTGACCGGGAAGATGCGGTAATGTCTGCAGTCGAGTCCCGGACTTCCTCACCGGTACGGATTGTCCGGAACGATCGCATGGAATCCAGCATTTCCGGGCTGTACCCCTGCGGCGAAGGCGCCGGTTATGCGGGCGGGATCGTAAGCGCGGCGATGGACGGCATCCGGATTGCGGAAAAACTATTGGAAAATGATTCAGTCCCTCGGGACACTGGAGAATAAGATTTACATGAATGAAGAACTGATTCGAAGAATCAACGAACTTGCGCGAAAATCCAAGACGCCGGAAGGACTGACGGAAGAAGAACGCGCGGAACAGGATGCTCTGAGAAAGGACTATATCCGGGCGTTCCGGGAGAATCTCCGCAGGGAAATCGAACGGATTGACATCAAGAACCCGGACGGATCGGTCACAAGCGTTAAGGAACGCCACGACCAAAAGTTCAAAAAAGGCGAATGGGAAGAATAAACTGGATCAGGAGGGCATTATGGGACTGACCCGAAAA
>CADCPV010000332.1 GCA_902803345.1 uncultured Eubacteriales bacterium
ACGGTGACTCTCGGGTCGCCGCAGGGAATACCTTCAATTACTCCGTATTTTGTCGCAACAGTTCTCAGCATCAGTTTTGCCTCCTTTATTCTGTTTTAATTTTCACAGCTTTATACCTGCGAACATCATACCATATCGGAGAAAAACCGGTATTCTAAAAGTCAACCAGTTTAATCGGAAAATACAACCCCTGATTCTGACGGGTTTGTTTTTGATATAGATTGCGTCGGCTTTTCTGTTTTTGGGAGATTTCATCAGCGGTATAATCAGAACATCAAAAAACCCAAAACGGAGGATTTCTATCATGATGAAGAAAGTACTTGCTTTGATTCTCGTACTCGTGATGAGCGTTTCGCTCTTTGCGTGTACGGCACAGAATACGCCTTCTGAAGCCGGCAAAGAAGCGACGGAAAGCGCAAATGCCGATACGACGAAGGAAGATTCTGAAACGAAAGAGGACGCGGATACGACAAAAGAGGATGCTCCCGATACGGAGGCTCCGGCCGAACTGAGAGACGGAGAACTCTATGTCGATCCGGATCCGGAAAAATGGCCGACCATTGTCGTTGAAGTCTGTTCCTTCAGTGATGAACAGGAAGCGGAGGCGGAAATCGAAGCCGCTCTGAATGACTACCTGGTTTCCATCGATGCCGGATTTAAAGTAGACATGCTCTCGATCGCGTTCGGCGACCGTGCGACAAGACTGACGCTGATGCTTGCCGACAATAAAAACCCGATTGATGTTTTTGGATTCAGATGGTATTCCAATGTCACCAACATGGTGAATAATCAACAGATTATTTCTCTTGAAAAGTACAAAGACATCTATCCGGATCTGATGGCAGTTTATCCGGAATCGATTTATCGCACCTGTATGGTCAACGGAGAACTGTACTCAATCCCTGCTGGAGGATGCTTTGGCCAGCAGGAGGTGTATGCGCTCCGGAAAGATATTGCGGAAGAAATCGGCGTGATGGACCTTGTGGATACGCAGCTTACCATCGACCAGCTCGAAGCGATCATGACCAAAGCGGAAGAAGCGCATCCGGAGCTTTGTTGGATGGGAGATCCGGCGCTTACTCCCTTCATGAATATTGACAACCTTGGAAACGATAAGTGGATTGGCGTTCTTGAAAACCGCGGTCTCGGTGCGAAGGAAATCGTTAACTATTATGACACAGAAGAATTCTACAATTTCTGTATTCGTTACAAGGAATGGGCGGACAAGGGTTTTTTCCGCGACGATCCGTTGAACAACAATTATGCGGGAGCAGGGGATGTCAACGACGGTATCTGCGGCGGATTTATGTTTGAAGCTTTCGATCCCAAGTATGCCTACACGTTGATGGGACAGCAGGTCCCCAACTATGAGATGGTCATTTTCCAACTCAGCAACTGGGCTGGAACTAACTCCTGCGTTTACAATGGATTTAGCATCTCGTCTGTGTGTAAAAATCCGGACGCCGCCGCGAAGTTCCTGAATCTCTTCTACACGGATGAACAGGTGCTTCGTTTCTTCTCTCTGGGCAAGGAAGGCCTGACTTATATTGTCAAGGAAGACGGCAGCGCGGATTATCCGGAAGGAAAAGATTCGACAAATGTCGGCTGGAACTGTACCGCTCCCTGGTTCTATGCCAATGAAACCCTCAGCATCCCGTTCCAGACGGATTTTGTAGATATGTACGATTTGATGAGGGAAATCAACCAGGATCCCTCCAGACTGTACTCAGACGGAATGGGCTTTATCTTCAATGACACCGAAGTGTTCGATCAGATGGCAGCCTGCTCCTCGATCGTAGACGAATACCGCAAGGCTCTCATGCTCGGCCAGGCTGATGTTGAGGAGTACCTGCAGGATTTCAGGGATGAACTGAAAGGCGCAGGAATCGATGAGATTATTGCCGAAATGCAGGCACAGTATGATGCATTTCTCGCAGGAAAATAAGAAACAGCGCACACAGTCAGCGAAGGCGGCCCCGGCTTTTCCGGGGCCGCCTGTTTTATTTGGGGTTGTGAATCAAAAAGCAGAAATACCAGGAAAATCAGTCACGCGCGACGGACTCGTAAATCCCCTGAAGCTGGGGCTTCAGTTTTTTCTCGACGAGAAGCGCGTTGAGTGCGAGGTCGAAATTCGTCCGGACCTTCGTATCCCGGTCAAAGACCATGGTATTCAGTTCGTCCGGACAGCTCGGCTTCCACTCGGGGAGCCCCGGATGGTTCGGGTTTCCGGTACGCACAAAGGCCATGACGGCGCCGAAAAACTCGTCGAGCATTTTTTCGGTCACGCCCGGCTCCTGCACGCCCGGCGCTTTGTCCGCCGTGTGGAAAATGAAGGGCAGGTCGTTTCCGTGCTGCGGTACGACGCCGCCGAGCATCGGCATATCCAGGTTGAACAGATACTCGTAGGTGCAGGAGTTCAAAGCGCTCCTTTTTTTCGTGTAGTCGATGGTCAGCGCGCGGAACATGCAGTCCAGAGCAAGAAGATCTACGATTTTCCGCTCGGGATAGGCATCCCGGTAAAGGGGGAGCGCCTGATCGGTGAAATCCTTCCCAAACTCCCGGTACAGCATTTCGAGCATTTCCGTTTCGCTCATCCGGTATTTCCGGTAACTCCGCGCGCGCATCGCGTCGAATTCCCCGTAGACCGATCCGATCAGGATCGGGATCGCCGCGTTTTCCGGGCGGAAGCCGCATTCCAAGGGATCCCCGAGATAGTAATCATTCCGGAAGGGCATTTCGCCCGCGTTTACGCCGTGATAGCGGTATTTTTTCCGCATCTTCTTGAAGGATTCGCGGAAAGACTCCCAGGAAACGGATTCCAGTTCCTCGGCAGAAGACAGTCCAAGATCCTCGATGATGAAATCCGCCATCCGGCGTCCGGAGCCGACGCAGTCTGTAAGCGCCCCGCCCTGTACGCCGGACATGATGATCGCTTTGTGATAAAG
>CADCPV010000333.1 GCA_902803345.1 uncultured Eubacteriales bacterium
ATTAACAGCGTTTTCACCCATATACAGAATCTCCTCTGAAAGTTTCGAATTACTCATGCCGGATCTCGCCGCCCGCGTGTGGAAGACTCCAGCGGAAGCCGGCCGCGAGGATCCGGATTGCAGTCACAACAACGACACAGACGATAACCGCCGGCGTCATGCCGAAGAAATGTTCTATCACACAGCACAGAACCGCACCCGCAATCGAGGCCAGTGCGTAAATGTGCCGTACGAAAATGGACGGCGGAATTCCCGCAAGGACATCCCTGAAAACGCCGCCCCCGACACCTGTGATGACGCCGAGGAAGACCGTAAAGAACCAGTTTCCGCCGTAGCCGGCCTGGATGCTGGCCGATACGCCGACTGCAGTAAAAACGCCGAGCCCCAGCGCATCCGCGATTGTCTGCACCAGCTCATAAAAAGCCTGGTGGTGATGGGGCTTCCTGCGGAAAGACAGCAGGAAGACGATGATGGAGGCACCGATCGCAAGAAGCGGATACACAGGTTTTGTGAACATCACCGGCGGAAGCTTTCCGAGAAAGAGGTCCCGAAGCACGCCGCCGCCGCAGGCAGTCACGATGCCCATGATACAGACGCCGAAGATATCCATGTTCTTTTTGGCGGCGACGGTCGCGCCGGATACAGCAAAAGCTGCCGTCCCGAGAAGCTCGAGAACCAGAATCAGATAATTCATAACAGTCCTCCGAAGGAAGATGCATACGAATCATTATCATACAATATTTCTGACGAAAATGCAATCAGTACAATCTGCATTCCAATTCATTCCTTCTTGCTTTTTTTCCTCAGAAGGCGTATAATTGCAACACAGAAGTAAAATCCGCGGTTTTTGACGGATATTTCGACGAAAGCGGGTGTATCCTCCTTCTATAACGGTACGATGAGGAGTCCATGAAGAAAATCAAGAAAAACTGGGTGACCATATTGCTGGTAATCCTGGCGCTTTCAGGCGCCGGGCTTCTGGCGTACCCGACTTTTGCCGACTGGTGGAACAGTTTTCACCAGTCCCGGGCCGTCGCCTCCTATGCGGATACCGTAGCGAACATGGATACGAGCGAGTATGATAAAATCTTCGAGAGCGCGGAAGCCTATAACGCGGGTATTACGAAAACGGGCGTCCGCTGGAAAATGACGGAAGAGGAGCGGGAACTGTACAATCAGGAACTGGATATTACCGGAACCGGAATCATGGGATATATCGAGATCCCGATCATCAAAGTGCTGCTGCCAATTTATCACGGGACGAATGAGAGCGTGCTGCAGATTGCGACCGGACACCTCGAAGGATCGAGTCTGCCGGTCGGCGGTACCGGGACCCATACGATTGTTTCCGGGCATACGGGCCTTCCCTCCGCGACACTCTTTACGAACCTCGATGACCTTGTCGTCGGGGATACCTGGACGATTACGGTCTTGAACCGGACACTGACCTATGAAGTGGACCAGATCCGGACCGTCGAACCCTATGATCTTTCCAATCTCCAGATTGACCCCGATATGGACTACTGTACCCTGGTTACCTGCTGGCCGATCATGCGAAACACGCACCGGCTTCTTGTACGCGGCCACAGGATCGACAATGCACAGGGTGAAGCAACGGTACTTCCGGACGCCATGCAGATCCGGGCTATCTATATCGCGCCGTTTATCGCTGCACCGGTCCTGTTGCTTTTGATTCTGATTATGCTGATCTCGACAGGGCACCGCGGCCGCGAAAAGAAAAAGAAGAAAAAAGCTTCTGACGAAGTTCCAGACATGAAGAAAGCCGCCTGACAGGCGGCTTTCTTCATGTCATTTTCAAGTCTGAAACAGTGATCAGACCGTTACATTGTCCTCCAGGAATGCATTGACGCAGTCAACAACTTCATCGACGTCGAGCATGTGCACATAGCAGGCCATCTCCAGCGATTCATACTGGGTGGCGGGGCAGGTGATGCAGTGCATGCCCATGGAAACGAGCACGTCTCCGGCTTCCGGATTCTCGTTGAGAAGATCGGCAATGATTACGTCTTTGGTAATAGAAGTCATGATGAATTCCCCCTTCTGATTTATTCAGTGAAGCGCCGAAAGGCCAATCCGCCTCCGGGCAGTCTGTCTTACAGATTCCAAGTGTAACGCATTTTCGGGACTTTTGCAAGTGAAAACTTTGTTAAGAATTATCGCCTTTTTCGTGATAATATTTGTATAATTCTTCCGTCGCGAGTGAGATTTTAGTCACGGAGAAAAGGCAGTCTTCCGGGTATACATACAGCGTATCCCGAAGGGTATTCAGGTCCACGCAGTCGCCGTATTTTCCGAGATATTCATACTCGATGTGGACGGAATAGCGATCCGGTGCAGAGATTTCCACCTGATAATCTTCGCCCTGATAGTTTCCGGAAAGATGAAAACCCTGCATATCATGCGAAAAGCGGGCCTTTCCGAGGTGAATATAGCCTTTTGAGTTTGGAAGCGCGTCGACGTGTGCCGAACAGGAGAAGGCATATGTTCCAGCTTCGACTTCACGGCGGACATTTTCGCGCTCCCACTCGTACCAGTCCGGGATGTGGGTGAAATCGCAGGGCTGAAAACCGGAAGCCACATCCACTTTATTTCCTTCCATCTTCCGCTGAAGATCGGAGAACTCCGTCATTTCCCATTCCGCGCCGCAGGAAAGGCAGGAGAGGGTGGTCCCTTCTCCCTTCATGCGGTATTCTGTCCTGCAGTGCGGGCACTGATAGAGGATCTTCTCGAGGCCTTTTGCCCGGTTTTTGTAAGTGATCCGGATGCCGCGTTCCTTCTGCCAGGCGTAATCGTCGTAAACGAAAGCTTCCCGGATCTTCTCATTGATTTCATCAACACTCAGCTTTTCCAGGTCCTCCCGGGTAAGAAGCTGCGTCATCTCTGCTTCGACGCCTTTTACCTTGTGGTCCGGCAGATTGAAGAAGGGCGAATTCACATGATGGCCGTGGCTGATCAGGGTCACGACGGGGACCTTGTAGAGTTTGGCCATTTTTCCGACGGAATCCGGCAGGACGGCGGTCGTCCCGCAGAGCGAATAGCGGGCTTCGGGATAGATGCCGACAATGTCACCGCGCTGAAGCACTGTACGGATATGCCGGAGAAGCTGCGTGTCGTTTGTGAACTTCCGTTTGCAGATACAGCCGATGAGCCGCAGAAGCCACTCCCGTTTGATAAAGCCGTCGATCGCGACGATAAAATTGATCCGGTATGGGAAATTGGCCTGGATCGCAAGCGACATGTCCATAAAGGCATTGTGGTTGCACAGCAGAATGTAGGGTGGTTTTACGCCTTCCATGTTGATTTTTGTAATGCGGGTCTTGTGCTTCCACAGGTCTGGTTTTGTGAGCACCCACAAAAGCGGCCGAAGATGCATGCGCATCGGCGGGCGTTTCATGTCATAGCGTGGAATCTGATCAAGCATAACGATGTCTCCCCGGGACAGTTTTTTGTCACAGACATCAGCTATCATACCACAGATCGGCAGATTTGAGTAGTCTTTTTTGAAATTTGTTCTTTACTATCAACCCCAACCTGTGGTATGATATCAAAGTTGTGTTATACTACATCTATGATCCCGGACTTTGGGGATGAAAGGGGAGAATGGGATGAAGATCGGTTTTGATAATGACAAATACATCACGATGCAGTCCGAACAGATCCGGAAGCGCATCGGAGAATTCGGCGGCAAGCTGTATCTCGAGTTCGGCGGCAAGCTGTTTGACGACACGCATGCATCCCGCGTACTGCCGGGATTCCAGCCGGATTCGAAGCTTCGGATGCTCCTGGCGCTCCGGGACCAGGCGGAAATCGTGATCGCGGTGTCAGCAGAGGCGCTGGAGTCGGCAAAGCGGAGAGGTGATTCGGGCATTACCTATGACCAGGAAGTGCTGCGGCTGATTGATATGTTCCGTTCGGTCGGCCTCTATGTCGGGTCTGTCGTCATCACGAGAAACAACGGCATCCAGCCGGCGGCGGAAGCGCTTCGCACGGTGCTTCAGGAGCACGATATCCCGGTGTTCCGCCACTATTTTATCAATGGCTATCCCTCCAATGTCCCGCTGATCGTTTCCGAAGACGGTTTCGGGAAGAACGACTATATCGAGACAACCCGGCCGCTTGTCGTCGTTACGGCGCCCGGTCCAGGTTCCGGAAAGCTCGCGACCTGTCTGTCGCAGCTCTATCACGAAAACCGACGCGGCATTCACGCGGGCTATGCGAAATTTGAGACCTTCCCCGTTTGGAACCTACCGCTGAAGCATCCCATCAACCTGGCTTATGAGGCTGCAACCGCGGATCTTTCGGACGTCAACATGATCGATCCCTTTCATCTGAATGCTTACCAGAAGGTGACGGTCAACTACAATCGTGACGTCGAGAGCTTTCCGATCCTTTCGGCGATTTTTAAGGAAATCTACGGAAAATGCCCCTATCAGTCTCCGACCGACATGGGTGTCAACATGGTCGGCTACTGCATCAGTGATGATCTTGCGTGCCAGGAAGCGAGCCGCCAGGAAATCGTGCGGCGCTACTACAAGGCGCTTCTGGAGCGCGTTAACGACCGTAAAGACCAGGGACTTCATGAGCGGGAGATCATGCGCATTGAGTCCATCATGGATCAGGCGGGAATCACCTCCAACTACAGAAAAACCGTTATTCCGGCTAAACGCACGGCGGAGGAGAGCGGTGAGCCGGCGGCAGCGATCGAGATGCCGGACGGTACGATTATTACCGGTAAAACCAAGCAGATGCTCGGATGCCTGAGTTCCATGCTGATCAACGCGATCAAGTATCTTGCGGGAATCGACGACGAATTAGAGCTGATCCCGAAGCATCTTCTGGACCCGGTGCAGAAGCTGAAGACATCCTATCTCGGCGCCGAAAACCCGCGGCTTCATTCCGACGAAACCCTGATCGCGCTCGCGGTCAACGCCGCAACCGACGAGAACGCGGAAAAGGCGCTTCAGGCACTCCCGAAACTCCGCGGCTGCGACGCGCACCTGACGGTCATTCCGTCCGAAATCGACATCGAAGTCTTCCGGAGGCTCAACATCAACCTGACCTGCGAACCGAAATATCAGGGCACGAAGCTGTTCCGTCTGTAGTATACGAAAAATACGATAAAAACCTTGTTGAAAATGTGCCGGAGGACGAATCTTCCGGTGCATTTTTTGTACTTTTTTACTAATATTTCCTTTACAAAAGAAGAAAGTTCTGATAAAATACTATAGATAAAAACGAAAGCCACACTTTTCTGAAGGAGGAAAATGTATTTATGGCAAGAAAATGGATCTACCTTTTCAAAGAAGGCAATGCCGACATGCGTGAGCTTCTCGGCGGCAAAGGAGCAAACCTTGCAGAAATGACCCATATCGGTCTCCCGGTACCCCAGGGCTTCACGATTACAACCGAAGCATGTACGCAGTACTACGAAGACGGCAGAGAGATCAACCCTGAGATTCGTGCACAGATTGACGAATATGTAGAAAAACTGGAAGAGATTACGGGAAAGAAGTTCGGAGACAAGAAGAATCCGCTTCTGGTATCGGTCCGCTCCGGTGCCCGTGCTTCCATGCCCGGTATGATGGATACGATCCTCAATCTCGGCCTCAACGAAGAAGTAGTCGAAGCAATCGCCGAAATGTCCGGCAATCCGCGCTGGGCATGGGACTGCTACCGCCGTTTCATCCAGATGTATTCCGACGTTGTCATGGAGGTCGGCAAGAAGTATTTCGAGCAGCTGATCGACGCGATGAAGGAAGAGAAGGGCGTGAAGCTCGATGTGGAACTGACGGCAGAAGACCTGAAAGCCCTTGCAGCACAGTTTAAGGCAGAATATAAGGACAAGATCGGCGACGAATTCCCGACTGATGCGAAGGAACAGCTCCTCGGCGCTGTC
>CADCPV010000334.1 GCA_902803345.1 uncultured Eubacteriales bacterium
CGGGACTCCGTCGTTTCTGCCGTCCCACTGCTCTCGAAAATCTCCTGATCGTCAATAAGAAGCGTATCATCCTCTTTCCTGCAGGAAAAGAGAAACACCGCCCCGAGAAAAAAAGCGGCCAACATTGCATATTTTTTCATGGATACATCCTTTCCGACATGGATAATATTTTCACTCCATGACTGCTCAATTCTATCATCCTATAAACCGCTAAAAAAATGCCGCAGGTTTCAAAAAGCCATCATCTGGAGAAAAACTCCAGGCGATGGTCAGTAATTCTTCCAACTCCGCCCGATTTCTAAAATTATTTCTGCCGATGATATCGGAGAAGTAGGGAAATTCAATCGGAGAGTTTATTGATGATCTTCTTATGATGGGTGGCCCTGAAAAGGAATTCATATTCCGTGATAAACAATATTTTATGGAAACCACCTGGCATTTAGACAAGTTAAAATATGAACTATACTGTGTGGAAATTTCCAATGACGTGAAACCCGTATACAGTTGGTTTGGAGATTCCTTCGAAGAATGCGTTCGTCAATTTGAAACAGCTGCTATATTTGATGGATTGACAATCTATCAAGCAGAGCAGGAAATTGAGGTTCTTTTTGGCTAACCCGTCTGCTAAAGGAAGGGGCTACGTAATTTACAGAGCCCCTTTTTATTCGGGACGGATAGTCCCGGTTGAGCGCCAAGCTCATTTCTCTGGCAGAGAAATGAGCGGCGCGAAATATAAACCACCCGCTATGCGGGTGAGCGATAAAAGTTATACAAAAAAACACCTTTCCGTGTACAATAGAGGAGTCCAAGCCACTATTGCAGAAAGGAAAGGTGATTCCATGGCCAATAAGTCAAATGACCTGGCACATACGAAGTGGATGTGTAAATATCACATCGTCTTCACGCCTAAGTATAGACGAAAAATCATATATAATCAATACCTGAAAGACTTTCGGGATATATTGAAGCAGCTGTGCAGATACAAAGGTGTTGAAATAATCGAAGGGCATCTCATGCCCGATCATGTACATATGCTGGTAAGCATTCCACCGAAAATGAGTGTGTCCAGCCCCGCGTCATAAACCAGGCTTTTCCGATGCTTCTCTCATCCGCCGCCGGTATTCCGCCGGCGTCATGCCCGAAGCCTCCCTGAAGATTTTGTAAAAATACCGGGCGTTTTTATATCCGGTGCAGGCAATCACCTCCAGCACCGGAAGGTCGGTCTGGGCCAGAAGCTGACACGCCGCCTCCACTCTCTTCCGCTGGATATATTCTGTAAGGGTAACCCCGTACTTCTGCCGGATCTTCCGGCTGAAGTAATCACTGTTAAAGTGAAACCGGCGCACGAGGTCCCCGGTCGTAACGGTCGGCAGATGATCCTGAATATAGCGGTCCGCTTCGATGAGAAACAGGTCTTTCTGCAGGCTGTTCGCAAGCTGCAGGGATTCGGCTGCGTAATTCTGCTCCAGATGCTGGAGGAGCCGGCATGCAACAATCGAAAACATTTCCCGGCTGCCATAAGCGTCCCTGTTTGTTTCCCTGATCAGCTCGGCAAAAAGCTGCTCCATCCGAGGCGTTCCATCCGTTTCTTTCGGGTGATAATGGATAAAGCGCTGAACATTGTCTTTTTCTGAAGAAAGCAGTCCGGCGCATGCGGCCGTCTCTCCCGCGTAATCAGCAAATCTGTGCAGGAGTTCCCGCGTGAAATGCAGATACAGCACCGCTGCGTCTTCTGCACGGTTTCGGTCGAAGTGAACGCAGTTCAAATCCATCAGGAGCGCTTCCCCGGCCCGCACTGTCACTTCCCGGCCGCTCATAACATAGGTAAACCGTCCTGACACCACACAGGTAAGTTCATAGGCGTTATGGCGGTGATACGGCCCGTCAAACGGCGGAACCGAATAGAAAACCGGTTCCTCATCCACTGCCGCATACTTTACCGAACGGGACAGGAAACGGCGCGGCGGATCCGCCGTAAAAACCATGGCCATCAGATGGGGATCACTTCCGAAGTCCAGCTTGGCAACATCCTTTTGATTGGGCGCACGCTGGGAAGACTCCGCAGTGATGCCGCTCCGGCTGAAATCAAATACCAGGTTCATCTCTTCCTGCAGCTCCTGAATCATCTCCTTTTCCCTCTCCCTTCGTATTCCTTTTTCCATCATAACGTTTTTAATCGGCTTGTCAAGAAAAAGTCGGTACAGGACAAATGCAGTTTGCCCGAAAAACGTCCCAAGATATAGAAATCAGCCAAAAACACTGCTATTCTAAATCATAACAGGAAACAAAAAGGAAGGATTACGACATACTATGCCATCCCTCTTCGCCACACCCTTCTGAGTTTCTCCGAAACCCCGTGGAATTAAAAAAGGCCTGTTACAGGCCGGAAATGGAGGATGAATTTATGCCGAATTATGAACTGAACTACGAAGGCAATACCCAGAGCGGTTTTTCCGGTGAGGGTTACGGGATCTTCCGCGCGCTGCAGCAGAAGCGCGTACCGAATCTGCTCCGAAAAGGCTATAAGATGACCGGCTGGTACAAAGAGCCCGAATGCAGAACCAAGGTGGACCCGGATGTGAACGGAGACGCCACCTATTATGCCGGCTGGACCCCCTGGACCGAGGAGGACAAAGCGCAGGCTGCAGATTACATGAAGCGTGCCGAGCGCATCAAGTATCTGATGGCCCGCCCTACGGCTTTTGACTGGGACAGCTTCCTTCCCTTCTTCCGCCATGCCATTCGGCTGGTTTTCGAAATGGAAGGACAGCACTGTGTTTTAGAGGAAAGTGTCCGGGAACTGGAAAAGGCGGAAGCTGCCGCAAAGGACCTCGTACAGCTCTGTGACCCTGAGGAAACCTGCTGGTATCTCTGGGGAGACAATATGCCCCAATCAAAGGATGTCGCAAGCGCGGATTTCTTCTATGAATTTGACTATCCCTCGTTCAGGCCTTTCCTCATTCCTTATCTTCTGAA
>CADCPV010000335.1 GCA_902803345.1 uncultured Eubacteriales bacterium
AGGGACCCGGAACTTCGAGGGGACCCCGAAGGGTCCCCGTAGAAAATCGAAGTGCGGAGTTCTCGCCGGAAAAAGCCGGAACCACCCGCGGCACCTGCGTTCAGGAAGCGACAGAAAGCCGCGTCCGGGAGGCCTCGGGGTCACTCGCCGAGGATGTACTTGCGGATGACGGGGAAGGGCGCCTGGGCACAGTCGAGGAGTTCTTTGTGGAATTCCTTGAGGTCGAAGTCATCCGCATCGCGGGCTTCATTCTCGATGTCCAGGATCTCGAGTTCGCCGATCGCGTAAAGCTCGTAAGTGCCCGGGTCCGCGCGCATGTAATCATACATCCACTGCGCCGCATCCTTTGCGCCGTCGAAATAATCCGAAATATAGTCTTCGACGTCGTCTACGTCCCAGCCCTGCCAGTGGATGCCGAGATCGACACGGGCATAGATTTCAAGCGAAATCCGGGCGTTTGCTGCCAGAACTTCCGCGCCGTCGTCAGACAGGTCGTCGATGTAATGGTAAGCGTTGTGCTCTACATAAGTGGCATAGCCTTCCGCAAAGCCGTTCGTTCCGATTCCGTCCCGAAGGAGGTATGTGGCATTCTGCTGGAAATAATTGATCTGATACAGGTGGCCGGGGTAGCCCTCATGGGCAAGGGTAATGAAGATATCCTCATCTTCCGCTCCGCGGTCGCAGTTGATCAGGATCGAATTCCGGATATTTCCGTCCATCGGCGGAATCATATAGCAGGCCGGACTCAGATAATCCCGAAGGGACCGGTCGACATAATCCACTTCGTAATCCACGTCGTCGATCTCCGGGTAATCCTCTAAAATCTTGTTCTGCAGAATCCTGAGGCAGAGATTCGGATCGGTTGTCGGATAGGGTACATCATCAAAGATGAAGTACAGGCTCGGCGATTCCCGAAGCAGCATGGTAATGGTGTTCATGCTCTCGTCAATGGCCTGGTCGAGCATCTTGATCATCTCATCCGGTGTCTTGTCCGTTCCGACCGTCGCCTTCAGCAGATACTCAAAATACTTTTCGCCGTCCGGATAATTGCAGAGACCGCCTTCATGCTGGTTTTTGCCTTTCAGCTTCGGCAGTTCCTCCAGCAGGTATTCATAGGCCGGATAGAAAGAATTCAGCACTGCGTCTTCGTTTTCTTCGCAGTATTCATCCATTTCCTTTTTGGAAAGGTCCAGGACCTCCAGCCGTTCGCGGAAGGTGGTAATCAGGAAACTGTCATCCTTTGTTTTCAGGAAATCCTCGATCTGCTCCAGCGTATTCTCTAAAATATCATCCTCCATGAAAAGCCCGGCGTCAGCCTTTTCCTTTTCAAAGTTCATGATATCTTCGTAGTAATCCGGAACCAGACGAATCAGTTCGATATAGTCCTTCACATCGGACTCGGTATAGAACTTGTACTCCTCAAGGTCCACAGGAAGCATCGCCTGGATGCCTGCATTCGGGCCTAAAGGCTCATACAAAAGGTCCAGTCCGAAGCCTTCATCCTCAAGATCAAGATAGACCTTGAACGCATCGTAGGTCAGCTGCGCCTCCCAGTCTAGATCATCATAGTCAAAGGACTCTAACTCCTCGCGGTAGCCGTCAAGTGTTTCCCGGTATTCTTCAAAAGCCTCGTCGGAAACATCCATCGAGTACCAGTGCAGGTCTGAAGTGTCGATGCCGAAGTTCTCCGGGTGCATCAGCCGGTAATGTGCCGTCAGGGTCGATCCGGCAAGGAGTTCACCGTGCACGCGGTCGGTGAATTCGTGGAAAGCCTGATTGACATCATCCGGCTTGTCCTGATCCTTCGTCTCCGGTTCTTCGGTTTCGGTCTCTTCCGTTTCCGTCTCGGTTTTCTCGGTCTTTGTCTC
Organism: uncultured Eubacteriales bacterium; assembly: GCA_902803345.1. The sequence goes on from CADCPV010000335.1 coordinate 1,869, forward strand.
TTTGGTTTCGGAAGCCTTTTCCGTTTCCTTTGTTTCCGTCTCTTTTTCGCTGCTGCTCTCTTCTTCGGAAGACGGCGTCTCCGTTTCAGGCGGCTCGGTCTCCTTCTCGCTGCTCTCGGTATTAGCAGGCCTCGTCTCTTCGACGACGCTCTCCTCCTCCGTTTCATCCTGGAGATCGCGGACCTTCTCAAGTGCCGCGACGCCAAGGAGCATTCCGGTCGTAAGGCAGCCGGAAAGCGAACCGAGCATCAGTACAAGCGCAAGAAGCAGTGCCGTGATTCTGGCGAATTTCCACTTTTTCATTTCTCAGGTTCCCCCTTGTTCATATTTCCCGGACGCATAATGCATTTATAAATCCGGTTTCCTAAAAGCGAGAATTTCTCCTCGTATTCCGTCATGATATTGCCTTCGTTCATCTTTGGATCCCGGTGCAGATCCCGGGTCATCTGAAGGATTTCCCAGCCCGATGCTTCCGCTTCCTCCAGCGAAAAATCAAAGAGCTTTTCATTGTCGGTCTTGAATTCAACAACGCCGCCCGGTGCTAAAATCTGCTGATAACGCGCAAGAAATTCGCGGGATGTAAGCCGGCGCTTATGGTGGCGGGCCTTCGGCCAGGGATCGGAAAAATTCAGGCAGATGCCAGACACCTCTCCTTCCGAAAAGACTTCTTCGATTGCCTCCGCATCAAAACGCAGGTAATACAGGTTGCTGCACGAAAGCTCCGCACGCTTCTCGAGTGCCCGAAGGAGCACTGATGAAAACTTCTCAATCCCAAGATAATTGATTTCCGGATGAAGGAGCGCAAGTTCCGAGAGAAAACGCCCTTTTCCGCAGCCGATTTCAATCATGAGCGGGTGATCGTTTCCGAACAGTTCCCGCCATTTTCCTTTCTTTTCCTCCGGCGCCTGAATGACAAATGGATTCCGCTCCATCTCCTCCTCGGCGCCCGGTATATTCCGAAGCCTCATAATCAGCCCTCATCGGCGGGATTCAGCGCATAATAATTTGCCGTATCCCAGTACTGATCGTGATAGAAAAGTTCTTCTCTGCGAATTCCCTCGTAAACCATGCCGCATTTCTGCATCACGCGGCCGCTCGCCGTATTTTCCGTGATGTGACAGCAGGTCACTTTGTGAATGCCCCGTGAAAACATGAAGTCAATCGCAGCTCCGAGTGCCTCGGTCACATATCCGTGGTTCCAGTAGGCCGTCCCAATCGCATAGCCCAGTTCCACCGTTCTCATGTAGCGGTTCGGTGAACTGCACTGGTTCAGCATGCCGATGACGGTATTGTCTTCCTTCAGCACAATCGCGAAACAGTACATCTTCTGATTCCGGCAGATACGCACCGTATCCGCGACAGAGGCCGCTTCTTCGTTCTCAATATAGGGCGCAAGATAATACTTCAGGACCTCCTGGTCATGATTGATATTCCGGTAAATTGCCAGTGCGTCCGATTCTTCAAGCGGCCGCAGGATCAGGCGTTCTGTTTCAATCCGTGCTTCAGGGTCGTAAAATTCAGAAATCATATCGCTTCCTTAAAATCTTCAGTTTGCACAGAGTATAACGAAAATTAACTGAAAAATCAACTGTTCCGGACACATCTACACACAGTTTTCACAAAAATAAAATGATCCGGAAAAAGTCCTTGACTTTTCCGGATTGTGTGACTATAATAGCGCATGTGTTCAATATTTCGCACCATTAGCTCAGTTGGTAGAGCACCTGACTCTTAATCAGGGTGTCCTGGGTTCGAGCCCCTGATGGTGCACGGGGGAGCATCAATCCTGCAGCATTCGCTCGGGGTTGATGTTCTTTTTTTGTTTTAGTTCAGCTCTCACACATGAGAAATGCGAAGCATTTCGAATGATGGAGTGCTGCAGCCTGTTTCACCGCTTCAGTGTTTTCAGGTATTCTTTCCGCTCTTCCGTTATCCTCCTGCTTTCCACTGCTTTCTGAATGGTTTTGTTGTGCGTCCAGGGATCCAGGCGCTTTTTTTGAAGATACGGCAGCACCGCGTCATACTGCTTCGCGAGCGCGGTCGCAAAATACCAGGCGATCATCATGCGGATGTAGTACTCCTCTGAGCGGACTTCAGAGACCATTTTGGGGTATTTTGGATCGAAACGCGCATCCAGAAAATACTGCATCAGGCAGCCGATCGCAAAACGCACGGTATAGGTCCGATCAGACCGGAGCCATCCCTGGATTTCCAGAAGCAGCCGTTCCGGTGTCTTTTTGAATGCCTTCGGCGAAAGCTGGTCGCAGGTTGCCCAGTTGTTGATAAACGGAAGGAAAGCCTCCGTCTCAGACAGACAGCGGTCAAAATCCTTCTCCTCGGAGATCAGGAAGGCATGCAGCTGGTCCTCGTCAAAATAATAATGCGGTAGGTCCGACAGAAACGCGGGAACCGTTCCCGGCTGAAGCGTTTCCATGAATAAAAGCGTCTTTGCGAGCGCCCGAAGGTCCGGCGTCCGCACGCCGATCATGCGCTCTATGGGAGTCCCCGGAATCAGGCCGCCCTGAAAACCCGCATACTTCTCGTCCCGGTGCTCAAAAAGCGCCGCCCTGATCCGTTCCCGCTCATCCATCCGCCGAACGACTGTCCGAAGATTCTCGACAAGTCCTTCTGTCCCGTCGATCCGGATCACCGGAATCCGCAGTTTCTCAAGCCACCGCTCCGGCCGGGATTCGTCGATGCTCTCCGCATGACAGAAAAAAGCCTCTTCCTGCTCATACAGATCCCCGCCGGGGCTCACGCGCTCTCCGAACTGCTCTTTCGCCCGCTGCCGAATCCGCTGCATGCGGAGTTCCTTCGGCGCCGAAATCAGGACAGCCGAGGTGAACTTCTCGGAAACCTCCGTTCCGAAATCCCCGTCTGAAGCCGAGAACACAAGCCCTTTGCTGATCCGTAAGTCCCTGAGAAGAAGCGCCGCACATTCATCTTTGGTGCAGCTCTTTTCATAGGGATTTCCGGATGCGGGATCCCGGTAATCGATATTCTGCTTTTCCGGGAAATAATAATCCTCCGCGTCTTTAAAGCGGCAGCCGAGCGTCACTGCGAGCATCTTTCCGAAAGTACTTTTCCCGGAGCCGTTCAGCCCGCAGACAATGATATTTTCAGTCAT
>CADCPV010000336.1 GCA_902803345.1 uncultured Eubacteriales bacterium
ATTGACGTGTCGCAATATGCGGTTGCTTGTGCGTAGTGTTTATCCCCAAACCGGCTTTCGGATCATTCCGGTGGATAAAGACCGTCAGAACCAGAATTTAGACCTGTTCATTGAGCGTATTCAGAAGTATTCGGCATTGGACGAGCTGACGCCCTATGCAGCGCACGAGCTCATCAAAGCGATCTACGTGGGAGCGCCGGATAAGAGCAGCGGCAAGCGCCGCCAGAGCGTCCACATCGAATACGATCTGATCGGATTTATCCCGCTTGATGAACTGATGAAGCAGGAAACGGCATGACCAATGCCATGCCGTTCCAATAATACGCCAAAACAGTCTTACGGGTGGCGGCGCCCGCCCCAGCCCTTGACAGAACTCCCGGAATCGGGTACACTGAACGGATGCAGACACTCAAAGTTTTTGCAAAATCATATTCACAGAGGTCTCATGCATGGAAAACCTGATTCTGTCTTTCAATATTATACTTCCGCTGTTTTTATGCATTGCACTTGGCTACTTCCTTCGGCGCATCAAACTGCTTTCGGATGAGACGGTCCAGGCGCTGAACAAGCTGACCTTCAAGGTCTTTCTGCCGGTCTACCTCTTCAACAATGTCTATTCCACGAATCTCTCACAGGCGTGGAACGGAAAGCTGGTGCTCTTCTCGGTCCTCGGTGTTGTCGGACTTTTCCTTCTGTTGCTTCTTGTGATCCCGCTTCTTGAGAAGGATCCGAAGAAGCGCGGCGTCATGATCCAGGGCATCTTTCGGAGCAATTTCGCACTGTTCGGACTGCCGCTCGCAATCTCCCTCTGCGGAGAAGAAAAATCCGGCCCGACCGCGCTTCTTGTGGCGCTGATCGTGCCGGTCTACAATGTTCTTGCCGTGCTTGCCTTGGAAATCTACCGCGGCGGGAAGCCGAATATCCTGAAGATTCTCAAGGGTATCGTCACCAACCCGTTGATTATCGCATCGCTGATCGGCGTCATCCTGAATGTGCTGCCATTCTCCCTTCCGGAGTCCATCGTTAAGGCCTGCTCCGATATCGGGAAAGTTGCGACTCCGCTGTCCCTTGTGGCGCTCGGCGGCTCCTTTGTTATCAGCGAGGTTCGGAAAAACCTGCGTCCGCTTCTCATCGTTCTATTAGGGAAGCTGATCATCTCGCCGCTTCTCTTAGTTGCAATTGCCGTCCTTTTAGGCTTCCGCGACGAAACCCTCGTCCCGGTGATGATCATGTTCGGCGCTCCGATTGCCGTGTCTTCCTACCCGATGGCGCAGCAGATGGATGGCGACGGTGAGCTTGCGGGCCAGCTCGTGGTCCTGAGTTCCGCGCTCTGCATCCTGACCATTTTCCTCTGGATCTTCGCCCTGAAGCAGCTGGGGCTGATCTGATCCGACTGACCCATTTGGGGACAGGTACCAACGGGTCAATTTCAGATACTGCCGCTATGGGACAGGCTGTTTTTCCCGAGTCGAGGGTAATGAGTTTGCATCTTCGGCGTATTGGAACCTACGCCGAAGAAGGATACCCATCTCGCAGGCGAGTTATCGTGACTGACCCACCCGGTACCTGTCCCCGAATGGGTCAATACTCTTACTCCAGCATTCCGTATGCCACCGCACGTACCCGCATGTGGTGGTATTCTTCGTTGTTGGGGAAGGTGTTGTGCATATAGACGACCGAGAAGTGGTTCGTCGGATCGATCGAGGTCCAGGTGCCCGCTGCGCCGGTCCAGCCGAATTCGCCGGGTGTGGAGTTCGAGACGCCGCCGATATCCATCATCACGCGGACGCCGAGCCCGTAGCCGTAACCGTCAAGGTAGGTGTTCCGGAACTCCGAAAGCTGAGTTTCATTCAGCATGTTCGCACGCAGAAGGTCGATCGTATTCTTGCCGATGATCCGCTTTCCGTTATATATGCCGCCATTTGCCAGCATCTGCGTGAAGATCGCGTAATCCCTGAGGTTCGAGAACAGACCTGCGCCGCCGGCTTCGTACACGGCATCCGGCTCGTGGCGGTCGTCCATCATGCCCTTCATCGGCTCGTAACTGCCGTCGTCGTTGATGTGGTACAGAACCGTCATGTCGCTCCGCTCTTCTTCGCTGCGGTAGCGGTAAGCGGTATGGGTCATGCCCAGCGGATCGAAGATTTCCTTCTTGAGGAACTCGCCGACGGTCATACCAGAGCATTTCTCGATCAGCGCTGCAACCATTTCATGACCGAAACCGTAGAGCCAGTGCTCGCCCGGATCGAAGCGGGCCGGTACAGCGCCCATTGCCTTCACATCATCCTGCAGCGTATACTTGCCATTGTGTTCTTTCGCGAGCCGGTCACGGATTTCATTCATCGCCTTGTCTGTCGGATGGTCCGAAAGCCGCGAAGGATAAGGGTATCCGCAGGCCATGTTGAAGGTATCCTTCACACGGATCGGACGCTTCGCGGGCCGGATGTTCCAGCCGCCGTTTCCGAGATATTCCGCCACCTGCGTATCCTTATACTCGGGATAATAATCATAATAGGGATCATTCAATGCAAATTTGCCGCGCTCAAACAGAATCAGCGCGCCGGTGCAGATGATCACCTTGGTCATACTGAACAGCCGGAAACGGGTATTCTCGTCGAGCTTCCGTCCGCCTTCGATGTCCATCATGCCCTTGTAGCCTTCATAGAGCACTTCCCCGTCCTTCATCACGATGCAGCCGCAGCCGGGCACGTGATTGTCCGCAAAATCCTGAAGAAGCGCATCCATATCCTTCACTGTCGACATAAAACACCTCCTATGTCATTTTCTTGTTTCAATTATGGCACAGGAGGCTTGTTTTTTCAATACTTTTCAAGGTTTAAATCCACTGACTTTTACTCCAGTTCATCAAAAACCGTGCTGCTCTTTTTCTGCTGCAGCCGAAGCCAGTAACCGGCGATCATCGAGGACAGCATGGTCGTCAGGATCAGCACCGTGAAGAACTCAACGCTGATGATATTGTAGGAATACGCTACCGTCGCGAGTACGATTCCCGGACCGCCGCGCGCATTCATCGTGACAGCGAAATTCAACCGCGTATTCATCCGAAGCTTTGAGAAAAGCAAGAGGAGGAAGGTCCCCGCAAATTCCAGCCCGAACGCGATCACGAAGAACAGCAGGAAGCGCGGCCAGGAGAAATCGTGAATCACATTCAGCTGAATTCCGACCAGCGCGAAATAAATCGGGATGAAGAAAGAGAAGGAGAAATTCTCCAGGTAATGCATGCGCGTTTTCGTGATCTCGGAGGTGCCGAAAACTGCCTTTACAAGATAGCCGACGATGAACGCGGAATACATGATATTGACGCCCGCAAGGTACAGAAGCCCGCATATAAGAAGCAGCACGACGAAACTCAGCGTGTAGAATACATTCGCCGGAAGCTCCTTTCTGATCGCCCGGACATGGCGGGAAATCAGAACGATAACAGCAAATACACCGAGTGTCACGGCGACGACCAGAATCATCTCCCCAAGCCGTACTTCGCCGGACTGGGCGATCCGTGTCGCGACATTCAGAAGCACCCAGAGACACAGGTCCTGGAATGTCGAGACTGTCAGCACCGTATTCGCGAAGCGCGTATTCATGATGCCCATGTCAAAGAAAATCTTGGAAATAACGGGGATGGAGGTGATCGCGATCCCGATCGCAAAGACAATTCGGTAGGCAGTCACATTGCCGATCGAGCCGATGTAATACTGCTCGAACATTGAAAAGAAGGGAATGCTCCCAAGCATCGGCAGGATTGTCGCTCCGGCAAATACAAGTCCGATCGTACGGATATTGGATCTGTCGATCCGGACATCCGTGTTATAGCCCGACAGGAACATCAGAAAGATCAGGCCAAGCTGATAAAAGATATTCAGGACTTTTCCTTCTTCCGGATAACCCTGGAAAATACCGCTGATGAAATTCGGGAAGAATATAAAAAGGCAGCTTGCCCCGAAGAGCATGCCGCCCAATATTTCGCCGACCACACGCGGTCCTTTGATTTTCTCAAGAAGCGTCCCGAAAAGAAACGCCGAAAGCAAAAGAAGTGACAGCGCGATCAGCGTCACGATAATTTCATGTTCCGATAAAGTGGCAAGCTTCATACCCCGGTACCCTCGTCCCTGAATCTACAGGGATTATAGCACCATGTAAGGGCGAAGACAATCTGTTTTATCGAACCGGTTTGATATTCAGGTTCACGCCTAAAACGTCTTCCGAATCGACAATGGTCCAGCTGGAGCCCGGATAGATGCCGAGCGTACGGTTCGAATCGTAGCCATCTGCCGCAAGCTCCTCGATAATCGCGTCGCGCTTATCGCCTACTTCGAAGCCGATATGATGCACACCGTTTCCGTGCTTGTCGAGAAACTCCTGGAAAGAGCTCTCTCCGCCGGCCGGCTGATGCAGCTCAATCACAAAGCCGGGCATTTTGATATCTGCGACGAGAAGATCGCAGGAAACCGGCTTTCCGCGATAGGTATAGTGTTCGTTTCCCTGAAGATGCCGTTTCTGGATCGGCGGGACCTCGATACCGAAAAGATCCGCCCAGCCTTTGGCAGCGGCTTCGATGTCAGCGACGACGATATTGATCTGGGCAAAGCCCTTCTGATCTACGTGGGTATTCATAATCTGTCCTTTCTGTGATGTTTTATGGGAAGGCCCTGAGCCATCCCAAGCCGAGAGTTATGGGTATCCTTCCAAGGAGACCTGGAACCGTCTCCGAAGAAGGGTACCCATCCCGCAGGCGAGGACCGAAGTTACAGTTCCCCGATACCCTTGATACGGTAGCTCACAAAGGCGAACCTGCTGCTGTCCGGCGACCAGGAATTGACGTTGATCGTCCCCTGTCCGCCGAAAAGCTTCACGATGGTACGGACATCAGAGCCGTCCGCATTCATCAGGCGCAGTTCCACATGCTTGTGCGGCACATGCTCGTTCGGCTTCAGGTCGCCTTTCTTGTAGGCGATCATCACAACCTTCTCCCGGTCCGGCGAAATATGCGGGAACCAGGTGTTCCAGTCCTCATCGAAGGTCATCTGAGTCTGCTCCGAGCCGTCCACCTTCATCCGCCATGCCTGCATCAGGCCGCTGCGGCAGGAATTGAACCAGATGTATTCGCCGGCAGAATCGTATTCCGGCCCGTCATTCAGGTCATGTGCAAATGTCAGCCGTGTTTCAACGCCGCCTCCGACCGGAATCGTGTAAATATCGAACTCTCCGTCGCGGCAGGCGCAGTAAGCCAGCGTCTGTCCGTCCGGGGAAATTCCATGCAGGTAGCTCGGCGCAAGCGGCGTAATGAGCCGCGGCACGCCGCCCGTAATCGGAAGCGTATACACACGAGACTGGTGGTCTTCCTTCGTTCCGTGGCTGACACAGAGGAGCGTTCCGTCCGCGCTGATCACATGGTCATTGTTGCAGCGGTCCGCATAACCCGAATCGACCATGATATCCTCTCCGGTCTCAAGATCATAGCGCCAGATCCGGCCCTCGCTGTTGTAATAGAGCGCCTTTCCGTCCGGCGACCAGTTCGGCGCCTCAATCACCTTGTCATACTCCTTCAGGACTGTGCGCTTCCCGGTCTCAAGGTCATAGATTTCCAGGATCGATTCGTCATCGTCCCGGTACCAGGGATTGCTGTACTTTGATAAATCTGCCATTATGTTCCCCTTTCCTGTAAGTATTTATGTTTTCCCTTCCGCATTCCGGAAGAGTCGGGTCCAGATGTTTCGAAAAACCGCTCCTGATTTCCGGCTGCAGCCGGTCAGTCCGCGGTCAGTTTTCCTTTTTTTACACGGATAAAGACCGGGATTGCCAGCGCAAGCGAGGCGAAAAATACAATTCCGCTGAACAGGAGTATCCCTACTGCTCATACCCGTATGCCCTGACCGGTTCCTCTTCATCGAAGGGATAATACATCACGCCCTCTTTCCAGCCGAGATACAC
>CADCPV010000337.1 GCA_902803345.1 uncultured Eubacteriales bacterium
AGCGCCCAGTAATTCGTGCCGCCGCCGATGTTCCAGGAGTAGAACAGGGAACCGCCTTCCGAGAGTTTCCGCTTCAGTTCGCGGAAGAAAGGCGCGTACTGATGGTAGAGGTCCGTACGCAGAAAGCACTGGTTTCCGACGGGCCAGATCCCTTTCTCAATAAAAATGATGACAAGCACAAGGACCGGGACGAAATAGGCAACGAGGTAAGGCCCGGCGTTCTTTAAGTTGTATTTTTCACGGTTAAACTGGAATCTCGGGAGTTTCAAGGCTGATCTTCCTCCGGAACGGTTTCTTTTTTTCTGAAAATGATAAATTTGCTCGCAAAATAGTTCGCAAGAAGCACAACGATATTGGAAAGAAGCTTCATCAGCGGCTCATTCCAGCGGAATACGCCGACGGTCAGGTACACGAAAAGCGTGTCGAAACCGAAGGACAGGAGCCGCGCGGTGAGGAAGGGGATAAATTCGCGAAGAAGCGTCTTTCTGTCCCAGCCGGGGCTGTCGAAAACAAAGATTTTGTTTACCACATAGGCGAACAGCACCGCCGCAATCCAGGAAATCACCTGTGCGACGAGAATTCCGTAGTCTGCCCGGAAGAAAATCCGGACCAGGAAATACATGCCGTAACTGACCGCCGTCGTCGCGAGCCCGCAGAGGATGTAGCTGATCATCTCGTAGTTGAAAACTTTTCCGAACAGGCGGTGATTGGACAGCCAGGCAAAGAGTCTTCGTGATCCGAGCCAGCGGACAAAGGCGCTTTCAAGTATTTTGTTTTTCATTCTTGTTGAAGCGGAAAAGGAAAAAATCCTTTACATTCCGCCGGTAATCCTTTATAATAATATAGTTGTTCAGCACCATGCAAAACAGGCACCGTATCGGGCGGGAAGTGCAGAACAGATATATTCTAACCGATTTTATTAAAAATGTAAATATATTCCAGGACGGTATTTATGTCGAAACGTCAGAATGTTCGTGATCGTGAATATGATGCGGAGGAGTATTTCGCCGACGATTACGATGATTTTGAAATAGATTTCCCGGAGGACGAATTTCCGGATCCGCTGAAGCGGAAAAGACAGCTGAGTGAGGAGGAAATCTACGAATTAAGAAGAAAAAAGCGCCGTGCGATGCAGCTTGAACAGAAACGGGATGCAAAACGGCGTGAACGGGCTTTCGTCGCAGTTTTCATTGCGGCGCTTCTTGCGGTTTCGGTCGGGCTTTTTTTGATCATCCGCGCCGTGCGTTCCGATCAGGACCCGGGCGAATCATCGGATGCAGCCGTGTCAGATAAAACGGACAGGGAGACTGCTTCCGAAACACAGCAGGAGAGCACAACCGAAAGAGCAGCTTTAAACAGTGAAGAGACATCAAAGGAACCGGAGGATGCTGCTGAAACGGACGACCCGAACACACTTGTTACCGATGCCACAAAACAGACGGAAGACCCCTTAAAGAGTACGGATGAAAACGGCAACTGGGTTCCGCCGTATCCCACGAACATCACAGTTCCTTCCTGGATCACACAGGACTTCATCGATATCAGCGAGAAAACGCGTCCCGGCAGGGCACTGACATCCGTTGACAATATCGTCATCCACTATGTCGGAAATCCGGGGACTACGGCGAAGGCAAACCGGGACTATTTCAACGACATTCAGTACCACGACAATGAGCGGGGCGCGAGTGCGCATTTTGTTGTCGGTTTTGACGGCGAGATCATCCAGTGTGTGCCGCTCGGGGAAATGGCACAGGCCAATTACCCCAAAAACGACTACACGATCAGTATTGAAACCTGCCATCCGGACGAGACCGGGAAATTCACCGAAACGACGTATCGGACGCTGATCAAGCTTACGGCCTGGCTCTGCGAGCAGTACGGGCTGACTTCGGACGATGTCATCCGTCACTATGATGTTTCCGGGAAACTCTGTCCGATCTATTACTGCCCGAACACCTACGGCGACAATCCCTACAGCCATGAAGAGGCCTGGGAGCAGCTGAAGGCAGACGTGAAGTATTACATGTGGAAATATCCGAATATCGCCGAAACGGATCCGTAAGGACCGTAAAACATTACCTCAGAAACTATATTGTCATTAACCATATCCCAGGAGGAAAACCCATGAAAATTTTAGTTTTGAACTGCGGAAGCTCGTCCCTGAAGTATCAGCTGATCGATATGGAGGACGAATCCGTTCTCGCGAAGGGTCTCTGCGAGCGCATCGGCATCAACGGCTCCCGGCTCACGCACCGTCCGACCGGAAAAGACCGCTATGAAGTCGAAACCCCGATGCCGAACCATCAGGTTGCGGTCGAGCTGGTGCTTGAGGCACTGCTGGATCCGGAACACGGCGTGATCGCATCTGCGGATGAAATCGGCGCCGTCGGCCATCGCGTCCTGCACGGCGGCAAGGAAATCACAAAGTCCTGTGTCGTCACGAAGTACGTCAAGGAAGTCATCCGCGAGTGCTTTGACCTCGGCCCCCTGCACAACCCCGCAAACCTCATCGGTATCGAAGCGGTGGAAGCAGCAATGCCCGGCAAGCCGAATGTCGCGGTCTTCGACACCTCCTTCGGCATGGGCATGGAGCCCAAGGCTTACCGCTATGCGATCCCGGACAAGTACTACGATGAGTACGGCGTCCGGCGCTACGGCTTCCACGGCACTTCTCATGATTTCGTTTCGCACGAAGCCCTGAAGTACCTGGATCTTGATCCCGAAAAGGGCAAGGTCATTGTCTGCCATCTCGGAAACGGCGCTTCGATTTCCGCCTCGATCGGCGGTGTCTGCGTCGACACTTCGATGGGCCTGACCCCTCTTGAAGGCCTGATCATGGGCACGCGTTCCGGCGATGTGGACGCTGCGGTTGTCCAGTACATCACCAACAAGGAAGGCTGCACGGTCAACGACACGCTGAACATCCTGAACAAGCAGTCCGGCATGGCAGCGCTTTCGGGCGTCAGTTCTGACTTCCGTGATATTGAAGCCGCGATCAACGCCGGCAATGAGAAAGCGACGATGGCGATGGCTGCCTATGTGCACCGTCTCGTGAAGTACATCGGCGCCTACAATACCATCCTCAAAGGCGCGGATGCGATCGTGTTTACAGCCGGCGTCGGTGAGAACGGCCCGATGGTCCGCCGCATGGTCTGCGAATACCTGGAATTCCTGGGCGTAAAGATCAGTGAGGAAGAGAACCTGAAGGCATTCGGAAAGCAGGTTGTGCTTTCGACGCCTGATTCGACGATCAAGGTTGCGGTTATTCCGACAAATGAAGAACTTGCAATCGCACGCGACACGCTTCGCCTGACTTCGGCACCGGCAGCACCGGCGATCGAAGACCAGGATGCAACAGAGAACGAGATCTGATTACTGAGACTCAGATTATAACTGAAAACGGAGACCATGGCACAGACAGACATCCGAAAAATCCGTAATTTCTGCATTATTGCGCATATCGACCACGGCAAATCGACGCTCGCGGACCGCATCATTGAGATGACGGGCCTTCTTACGGCGCGCGAAATGCAGGCGCAGGTGCTGGACAACATGGATCTCGAACGGGAACGGGGGATTACGATCAAGGCGCAGGCCGTCCGGACGGTTTACCGCGCAAAGGACGGCGAAGAGTATATCTTCAACCTGATCGATACCCCCGGCCACGTGGACTTCAACTATGAAGTCAGCCGGTCGCTTGCGGCCTGTGACGGCGCGATTCTTGTGGTGGATGCCGCGCAGGGAATTGAGGCGCAGACACTGGCAAATGTGTATCTTGCGCTGGACCATGATCTCGAAATTTTCCCGGTAATCAACAAGATCGACCTGCCTTCTGCACAACCCGAGAAGGTGGCGCACGAAATCGAGGATGTGATCGGCATCGAAGCGATGGAAGCGCCGCGGATTTCCGCAAAAACCGGCGAGAACGTGGAAGAGGTTTTAGAGGCGATTGTCGAACGGATTCCGGCGCCGGAAGGCGATCCGGATGCACCGCTGCAGGCACTGATATTCGACTCGCTCTACGATTCCTATAAAGGCGTCATCGTCTTTTTCCGTGTACGGAACGGCTCCGTGAGACCGGGGCAGAGGATCCGGATGATGGCGACCGGCGCGGAGGCGGATGTCGTCGAGACCGGGTATTTCGGCGCCGGGCAGTTCATTCCCTGCGAGTCGCTTTCGGCGGGCGAAGTCGGGTACCTGACGGCTTCAATCAAAAACGTCCAGGACACGCGGGTCGGCGATACGATTACGCTCGCAGGAAATCCTGCAGAAGAGGCCCTTCCGGGCTACAAGAAGGTCCTTCCGATGGTCTACTGCGGCATGTATCCCGCGGACGGCGCACATTACCAGGACCTGCGGGATGCTTTGGAGAAGCTGAAGCTGAACGACGCGTCTCTTTTCTACGAGCCGGAGACTTCCCTGGCGCTCGGTTTCGGATTCCGCTGCGGCTTCCTGGGACTTCTGCATCTTGAAATCATCGAGGAGCGGCTGGAGCGCGAATACGATCTCGACCTTGTCACGACTGCGCCGAGCGTTATCTACCATGTGCACAAGATGAACGGGGAGATGATCGAACTCACCAATCCCTCCAACCTGCCGGATCCTTCGGAAATCGACTATATGGAGGAGCCATTCGTCTCGGCGGAAATCATTGTGACCTCGGAATACATCGGCTCGATCATGGACCTCTGCCAGGACCGGCGGGGCATTTACAAGAGCATTGAGTATATCGAGGCGGGACGTGCGATCCTGAAATACGATCTGCCGCTGAATGAAATCATTTACGATTTCTACGATGCGCTGAAGAGCCGTTCCAGAGGCTATGCTTCCTTTGATTACGAACTCAAGGGCTATGTGAAGAGCGAGCTTGTGAAGCTGGATATCCTTGTGAACCACGAGGAAGTCGATGCGCTTTCCTTTATTGTTTACGCGGGGAATGCCTACGAGCGCGGACGCAGGATGTGTGAGAAGCTGAAAGAGGAGATTCCGAGACAGCTTTTCGAGATTCCGATCCAGGCGGCGATCGGTTCGAAGATCATCGCCCGGGAAACCGTCAAGGCCATGCGGAAAGACGTTCTGGCGAAATGCTACGGCGGTGACATCACGAGAAAGAAGAAGCTTCTGGAAAAGCAGAAAGAAGGAAAGAAGCGGATGCGGATGATCGGAAACGTCGAGATCCCGCAGAAGGCTTTCATGAGCGTTCTGAAGCTGGACGAAAACTGAAAATGAAACCGGAACTGGAACTGTATCTGCATATTCCGTTCTGCGCCCGAAAATGCGCTTACTGCGACTTTTTTTCGGGCGCTTTTTCTGATGA
>CADCPV010000338.1 GCA_902803345.1 uncultured Eubacteriales bacterium
CCGCTGAAAAAGGCAATTCTGGAGCGGGATCTCGCGGAGGATATCTCTCTTCGTCCCTTTGACGAAAGCATGCAGCAGCCCTTCCTCGCGGTCACGGTGGACAATACCTCCCTTGAAAAGAAAGACGCGGTATTTGCCGCAGTCCGTGAAGTTTTTACGGAAGCTGCAGAGAAAGGTCTCGACCGGACCCGCGTCAATGCCGTGCTCAACAACCTCGAATTCACAACCCGTGAGAAGGATTTCGGCGGCATGCCGAAGGGCCTGATCTATGCGATTACCTCTCTTGATTCCTGGCTCTACGGCGGCGATCCGATGCAGAACCTGCTGTATGATGAGCTGTTCAGAACACTCCGGGAGAAGGTGGAAAACGGATATCTGGAAGACCTGATCCGCACCGACATTCTCGAAAGCCGCCATCATGCGCGTCTTGTCATGGTGCCTTCCCGTACACTCGGGCAGGAAAAAGCGGAGGCGGAAGCCGCACGGGCAAAGGATGCGGCGAAGGACTGGGATGACGCAAAAAAGCAGGAAGTTATTGACACCTTCAAGAAGCTTCGCGCGCGCCAGAACACACCGGATACACCGGAACAGCTTGCCACACTTCCGATGCTGTCACTTTCGGATATTCCTTCGTCGGTTCCGATGCTTAACGAGAAGGTTTCGAGCCTTTCGGGCGTAACAGTCCTTGATCACCCGAATGATACCGACGGCATCACCTACCTTGACCTGTACTTCTCGCTTTCGGACATTCCGCAGGACGAGCTTTCGGAGATTGCATTCTATTCAGCGCTTCTCGGGCAGCTTCCGACCGAACATTTTGATGTGCTCGCCCTTCGTTCCGAGATCGAAGCGAATCTCGGCGTTTTTGCCGCAGCACCGGTTGTCTTCCCGCTCAAGTCACAGATCGGCCTTTCAAAGGATTTCCTTTCTGTTCGCCTCTCCTTCCTTCGGGACAAGACCGATGCCGCTGTGCGCATCCTGAAAGAAGTACTTGGAAGCTCCGATTTTTCAGACCGGCAGTATATCGGAAACATTCTTCGGCAGATGAAATTCGGCATGGAGCAGTCTGTAATCGGTGCTGGAAACAGTTTCGGCTTCCGTCACGCACTCTCCTGCTTCACGCCGGCAGGCGCTGTCCAGGAATGCTTCTCAGGTCTGCGCTATCTTCGTACCCTGCAGGCACTTGATCAGAACTTCTCCGAAAATGCCGGACAGATCCTGGAGAAACTGCAGACGCTCGGAAAGAAGCTTTTCACAAAATCACGCCTCACCATTTCCGTGACCGGAACGTATGCAGACAGTCTCCTTCCGGATGTTCTCCGGATCCTGCCGGAAGGCGAAAAGCCCGAAGTGTCCGAAAGAACTGCTTTCCCGAAGGAAAATCTTGCCGTTGTGATCCCGGCGGAAGTCGGTTTTGCAGCAGAAGGCGTTCATATGACAGCAGTCGGACTTCCGGCGGACGGCAGAGCGGAGGTCGCTTCGCAGTACCTGACGTTCAACCACCTCTGGAATACGATCCGTGTCAAGGGCGGTGCTTACGGCGCAGGGCTTCGTGCAGATGATGAAGGCAGCACCGCCTTCTACAGCTACCGCGACCCGAATCCTTCGGGAAGCCTTGCCGCTTTTTCGGACTGCGGAAAAGAACTTCGCGCTTTCTGCGCGGATGATACCGAAGAGATCGACAAATACATCATCAGCACGATCTCCAACACCGATCCGCTTCTCACGCCCCGGACAGCCGGCCGGCTTTCCGCGAGCCTGTATTTCCGCGGCATGACACACGCGGACAGAGAAAAAGAACGTGCCGAGATCCTGAAGACCGACAAAGCCTCTCTCGAAGCATACAGTGCTTCACTGGATCAGGCACTTGAGCAGGCTGTTATCTGTGTGATTGCGGGAAAAACAGTGATTGATTCGATGCCGGATCGTTTCGACCGGATTGAAAACCTGATGCAGTAAAAGCCTGATTGACCCGGAAACCACGGGCTTAACCGCAAAAACAGGCATCCCCCGAAGAGACAGCGTCTCTTCGGGGGATGCCTGTTCGTATCATTACCTGTTCAGTGGCAGACGCCGCCGAGCTGCTCCATGACGTAAAGATCGGAGATCGCTTCGAGGTTGTTGCAGAAGATGATGTCCGGATGGTCGTAGCTCTTCGCAAGCTCCACGAGGCTGTCCGTATTGTATCGGTAGTCGATGACAATCAGGGTCTGGTA
>CADCPV010000339.1 GCA_902803345.1 uncultured Eubacteriales bacterium
GCGAAGAAGAGGACGGCAAAAGCCCAGCGGACCCATTCACTCATACAGCGAACTTTCCTCCTTTCCGTCCCGGTCCTCTCTTCCCCCGCTGATGTGGATTTTGCTCAAGATCACAACCGCGAGGAAACTGCAGAGGCCGTATACGAGGCAGACATCCAGAAGCCAGTTTTCCCGAAGGAACAGTGCAAGGGCCGCAAGAAGCGCCGTCGAGAAAGACCCGATCATGTTGATTCCCATGATCCGGTCCGGCCGGCGCGGTCCCCGTATGGCGCGGACAAGTCCGAACAGGATCGCCACCGAAAGAAGCCCGATCACTGCCACCAATGTATAGTGCTTCAAGAGTTCCATTCAGGCCTCCATTTTCCGAAGGAGTTTCAGAAGGACATTGCTGTCCGAACAGTCCAAAAGCCGCTCCGACAGGCAGTGTACGGTAAACACATCTTCATCCGCTTCGACCGTAATCGTTCCGGGCGTCAGCGTGATGGAGTTTGCAAAAAGATAGCGGCAGAAATCCGTCCGAAGGTCGCTGTCAAAGGTGACCAGGACCGGCTGCAGTGTCTTCTCCTTCCGGGAGATCAGCCGGATCACGGCAAGATTCGCCTTCATGATTTCGAAAAGCAGTACAAAGAGGAAGGCAGCAAAATAAGGGCTCTTCTGTAGAACCCTCAGGTCTTTTCTAATGGTATAGCCCAGAAGAATGCGCAGGAAAAGGCCCAGAAGCGCTGTGAGCCCGAGCCCCAGAAGCACTGTCTCAGCCGTAATCCTTCCGTTCAGGACCATCCAGAATAGAAAAATCAGGAAGTACAAGCCGCTGCCCCCTTCCGATTCAGATCAGGTGTTCATAATCTCCGAAACGGTGCATCAGCGTGGATACGCTGTGACTGTCACTGGAGAGAATCAGCCTTCCGCCGCGGTCCCGGATGTAGTCGATCATCGGCTTTGAGGGATACGGCGAAGTCCGGTAGCCGCGCGCCATCGCACCGGTATTGATTTCAAAAGGAATTCCATACGGGAGAAGCCGGTCAAGCGCCTTTTTCCAGGCGCTGATATAGCGCGGATCCTTCGGATCAAAAAGCGGATCGCGCTCAATATAGAGGCTGATCAGATCAAAGTGCCCGATCAGATCGCAGGAAGTCCGATTAACAATGTCTGAGACCGTTTCAAAGTAGCGGGCAGTCAGTCCGTAGATGTCGCCGTCAAAGTATTTCCGACAGGCCTCCCGGACGAGTTCCGTTCCCCAGTCGATCTCAACATACTCCTCTCCGAGATGCAGATAGTGTACAGCACCGATCACGTAATCAAAGCCCTCCGGATGCACATCCGACTCGTAATCCTGCTCGATCCCGAGAAGAATCTGTATTTTCCCCGCATACTTTTCCCGAAGGCGCTTTCCCTCCCGAAGATACGCGCCATAGTTTTCCTTCTTCATGCAGTAGGACAGGTCAAAGGAGGTGTGGCTGTGGTCGGAGAAGCCGATTTTCTGCATGCCCATCGAAACAGCAGACAGAACCATCTCCTCCATGCTGTTCCGTCCGTCGCTGAAAGTTGTATGAACGTGATAATCTTCGCGGATCATGTCATTTTTTCCTGTTTTACTTTATGGTCGATAACATGGCGGGAGGCAAGTTCCGAGCGGATGTCCTCGAGCGTAATGCCCTGCTCCACCATCAGCACCATGACATGGTACGCAAGGTCCGCGATCTCATAAATCGTTTCCTTTTTGTCCTGTGCCTTCGCCGCAATGATCACTTCCGTCGACTCCTCGCCGACTTTTTTCAGGATCTTGTCAAGGCCTTTTTCAAACAGATAGGTCGTGTAGGAGCCTTCCTTTTTCTCGCTTTTGCGGCCTTCAATCAGGCGCATCAGGCCTTCATAGCTGAAGGGCTCCCGGTCCGGATTGGATTCATAGACCGGATATTCAAAGCAGGAGGTCGTGCCGAGGTGGCAGGCCGGACCGTCCGGATGCACCCGAAGGAGAAGCGTATCCCGGTCGCAGTCCGCCGTGACCGAAACCACATGCTGGTAATTGCCGCTGGTATCGCCCTTGATCCAGAGTTCATTCCGGGAGCGTGACCAGAAGCAGGCCAGTTCCCGTTCCATTGTGACCTGAAGGCTTTCACGGTTCATCCAGGCCACCATCAGGACCTCTTTTGTCTCCGCGTCCTGCACCACTGCGGGGATCAGGCCCCGCTCGTCAAATTTCAGTTCAGAAAGTTCCGTCATTTATTCATCCTCCCGCAGGATCCGCGCCGGAATACCGTGATCCCGCATTTCTTTTTTCAGGTCCGAGATTTTTACTTCCCCGAAGTGGAAAATGGAAGCTGCAAGCCCCGCATCCACCCGCGGCAGAGTCGTAAACAGTGAGATAAAATCCTGAATGCAGCCCGCGCCGCCGGATGCGATCACCGGAACATCGACGATCTCCGACACTGCCTGAAGCATCTCAAGGTCAAATCCCCTTTTTACGCCGTCCGTATCGATCGAATTCAGGACAATTTCGCCGGCACCGGATTCGACACCGTTTTTGATCCAGGACAGGGCCTCGATCCCGGTGTCTTCTCTTCCGCCCTTTGCAAAGACCCGAAACTCTCCGTCCACGCGCTTCACATCCACCGAAAGCACAACGCACTGGTCGCCGTAGATCCGGGCAGCTTCCCCGATCAGTTTCGGATTGCGGATCGCACCGGAGTTCACGGACACCTTGTCCGCGCCGCTCTTTAAAACGCGGTCAAAGTCCGCGACCGTATTGATTCCGCCGCCCACTGTAAGCGGAATAAAGACCTTTTCCGCGGTTTCACGGAGAATCTCGGTGAAAATCCTTCTGCCGTCGGAAGAAGCCGTTATATCGTAAAATACGAGCTCGTCCGCGCCGCAGCGGGAATAATAATCCGCAAGCGCGACCGGGGAATCCACATCCCGAAGCCCCTCAAAATTCACGCCCTTTACGACGCGCCCGTCCCGTACATCGAGACAGGGAATAATTCTTTTTGTAATCATATTGTCTCCAGCTGACTGCTGTCAGGCCTTTTGTCTTCCCCGGCACACCGGATCGCTTCCCGAAGGTCAATCGCCCCGGTATAATAGGCTTTTCCGATAATTGCCCCGTACAGCCCCTGATCCCGAAGCGTTTCGATGTCCGTGAGATCCGAAACGCCGCCGGATGCAATGATCTGAAGGGAAAGGCGCTTTTTGAGTTCTTTGTAAAGTCCGGTATTGGTGCCTTTCATTGCGCCGTCCCGGCTGATATCGGTGACGATCAGCGTCGTAACGCCGAGATCTTTCATCTTTTCTGCAAACTCAAAGGCCGGCCAGGCGGATTTCTCGGTCCAGCCGCGGATTGCCGCATAGCCTTCGCGGATGTCGATGCCGACAGCAATCTTCGGGCCGTATGCCTGTACCGCTTCCTTCAGGAAATCCGGATTCGTCACGGCAGCCGTTCCGAGGATCACGCGGTCGATACCTGCATTAAGATACTTCTGCACCGTCTCCATGGAGCGGATTCCGCCTCCGACCTCGACAAAGAGGCCGGTCTGCGCCTTAATCCTGAGAATCACCGGGAGGTTCGGCGTTCCGCCTGTCTTCGCGCCTTCCAGATCCACAACATGGATGCAGGAAGCGCCGGCTTTTCTGAAATCCGCCGCAACTTCGCTGGGATTCTCGCTGTAAACCGTCATCTTCTCATAATCGCCCCGAAGAAGCCGCACAGCCTTTCCGTCATATAAATCGATCGCAGGAAAAATCAGCATGTTCTGTTACCCTCCGAAGACTCTCTGTATGATGCTCACAGATCCGCAAAAGCCCGGAGGATCCGAAGCCCCACGGCGCCGCTCTTTTCCGGGTGGAACTGGCAGCCGAATACATTGTCACGCTCAATCGAGGCCGTAATCTCCGTTCCGTATTCCACGGTTGCGGAAACATAGGCATCACAGTCCACTGCGCTGTAGGAGTGTACAAAGTATACGCAGTCGCCTTCGTGAACATACCGGAAAAGCGGGCTTTCCTTCACGAAATGCAGCGCGTTCCAGCCCATCGCGGGCACCTTCAGATCCGAAGGGATCCTGCCGCGCATCGCAGTCACCTTTCCCGGGATCAGTGAAAGCCCCTGATGCTCGCCGTACTCATAACTTTTATCTAAAAGAAGCTGCATCCCAAGACAGATCCCAAGAAGCGGCTTTCCGGATGCAGCCTCCTCTTTCACAAGATCCGAAAGACCGCTCTCCCGAAGTTTTTTCGCCGCATCCTCGAAGGCGCCGACGCCCGGCAGAATCAGCCGGTCCGCCGCAAGAATCCGCTCCGGATCCGCGGTTGCTTCCGCCGGAATTCCGAGGGATGCAAAGGAGCTTTTCAGGGAGAACAGATTCCCGACGCCGTAATCAATAATCGCAACCATCTGTCTGCTCCTTACAGTACACCCTTCGTGGAGGGAATCTCATCCGCGAAATCCGGGTCGATCGAAACGGCCTTTTTCACCGTTCTGCCAAAGGACTTGAAGGCGCCTTCGATGATGTGGTGCGAATTCGTGCCGGCAAGTTTCCGGATATGCAGCGTGCAGCCGGCATTTCGGACAAAACCGAGGAAAAACTCCTCAACAAGCTCTGTATCGAAAGTTCCGACTTTTTTTGCCCTGACCGGAAGATCAAATCCGAGATAGGGCCGGCCGGAAAAATCCACAGCCGTCAGCACCAGCGCCTCGTCCATCGGGAGTGTCGTATCGCCGTAACGCAGGATCCCGCGCTTGTCACCGAGCGCTTCTTTGAATGCGAGCCCCAGCGCGATGCCGATATCCTCGACGCTGTGGTGGTCGTCGACCTCTGTATCTCCGGCGCAGCGAACCGAAAGGTCAAATCTGCCGTGTTTTGCGAAAAGAGTCAGCATATGGTCCAGGAATCCGACGCCGGTATTGATCTCCGACTGTCCCGTCCCGTCCAGGTTCAGCGAAAGCGTGATGTCCGTCTCGGCGGTTTTTCTTGCAATTTCCGAGGTTCTCACTGTGATTTCCTCCCTTAAAGTATCTCCCGAAGCGTGTCCGTAAGCGCCTGCATTTCCGCATCATTCCCGATCGTGATCCTTAAAAAATCCCGGATCCGCGGAACCGTGAAATGCCGAACGAGAATGCCTTTCTCCTTCAGCCGAAGGTACAGCTCCTCTCCGCCCATCGTTTCATGTTTCGTAAACACAAAATTTGCGCTGGAAGGAAGAACCGTGAATCCGAGCGCCGAAAGCTCCCGGACCGTCCAGGCCCTGGTTTTTTCTATCTTTTTCAGATTTTCTTCAAAATACGCGGTGTCCCGCAGCGCCCCGACACCGGCCGCCATCGTCATGCGGTTGATATTGTAGGGGTTTGTCGAGAACCGGATGGTCTGAAGATCCCGGATCAGCGCGGGACAGGCAATGCCGATCCCAAGCCGCGCCCCGGCGAGATTCCGGGACTTGCTGAAGGTCCGCGTCACCAGAAGGTTATCGTATTTTCTGATCAGCGGCGCCGCCGATTCCGCCCCGAAATCCACGTAGGCTTCGTCCACTACGACAATCCGCTGCGGGTTCGACCGCACGATTTCCTCAATCACCGGGAGCGGGAGTGCGATCCCGGTCGGCGCATTCGGGTTCGCGATAAACAGGTTTTCCGGCGCAGAAAGGTAAGGCTCAGGATCGATCGTAAAATCCTCCCGGAGCGGAATCTCCCGGTACGGGACCTGGTTCAGTTCCGCGAAGACCGGATAGAAACCGTAGGTGATATCCGGGAACGCAGCCGGATGATCCTGGTCACAGAAAGCGAGAAAGGCGAAATTCAGGATATCGTCGGAACCGTTTGTAAAGATCAGCTCCTCTTCTGAAAAGCCAAGGATCTCCGCAGCTTCCTGTGTCAGGCTCCGGCATTCCGGGTCGGAATACAGCTGCATCTTCTCTGCTTCTTCCTGTGCCATGGTAACTGCAAGTGCAGACGGCGGATAGGGGGATTCGTTTGTATTCAGCTTGATATAACGCCGGTCCTGCGGCTGTTCGCCCGGTGTGTAAGGCTCTAAATTCGCGAATTTACTGCTGAAAAAGCGGCTCATATCAGGCCTCCCCGGGCTGCTTTTCCCGAATCTCTCCCCGGATCCGCGCAGATTTCGCATGTCCCGTAAGCCCTTCCGCCTCTGCAAATACCGCCACGTCTTCCGCAACGCGATCGAGCGCATCTGCCGTGAAGTAGGTATACTGCGTCTTCTTTACAAAATCGTCCACGGAAAGCGGGCTCGAAAACTTTGCCGTGCCGCTTGTCGGAAGTGTGTGGTTCGGGCCGGCAAGATAGTCACCCAGCGCTTCCGGGCAGTTGTAGCCGAGGAAAACCGAACCTGCATGGCGCACCGAAGAAAGCCAGTCAAAGGGATTCTTCACCGCAAGCTCCAGATGCTCCGGCGCGATTTCATTTGAAATCTCGATTGCCTGCCGAAGGTCTTCCGCAACGATGATTTTACCGTTGTCATCAATGGATACACGCGCAATCTCAGACCGCAGAAGCTTCGGAATCTGCTTTTCGATCTCTTCCGATACCGCCGCAGCCAGCGCCTCTGAATCCGTGACCAGAACCGCGCTTGCAATCCGGTCATGCTCCGCCTGTGACAGAAGATCCGCTGCGCAGACCGCGGGGTCCGCGCCTTCGTCTGCAACAATCAGGATCTCCGAAGGTCCCGCGATCATATCGATTGAAACCTGTCCGTAGACCTGCTTTTTGGCTTCCGCGACAAAGGCATTGCCGGGGCCGACGATCTTGTCGACGCGCGGAACACGCTCCGTTCCATAGGCAAGCGCGGCAATTGCCTGTGCGCCGCCCATTTTGAAGATCCGGTCCGCACCGGCGATTTTCGCCGCCACGAGGACTGCCGGGCTTATTTTCCCGTCCGGTCCCGGAGGCGTTGCCATCACAACTTCACGGCAGCCGGCGATTTTTGCAGGGATGATATCCATCAGGACGGTGGAACTTAAGGGAGCAGTGCCGCCCGGAACATAAACGCCTGCGCGGTCCACCGGAATCACTTTCTGCCCCATGACAACACCGTCCTCATCGTTCAGGATAAAGCTGTTCCGGACCTGGCGCTCGTGGAACTTCCGGATGCGGGCCGCTGCCTTTTCCATGACCGAAAGAAGCTTCGGATCGACTTTTTCGAGCGCTTCCTCCATCTCCTCTGCGCTCACTTCAAGTGCGGCAAGTTTCACACGGTCGAATTTCTCTGTATACGCAAGAACTGCTGCGTCTCCGGCCTTTCGAACCGCTGCGATGATCTCCGATACGGTTCCCGAGACATCAAATTTCGGTTCCGAGCGGGCAAAGATCTCATCATTTGAGACTTCCCCTACTTTCAGTATTTTTATCATAAAGAGTACCTCTCATTTTTCTGTATGACGGTCGGAAAGCCCCGAAAGAAGCTTCCCGATCTGTTCTGAACGGAACGGATAGGCTGCCTTGTTCGCAATCAGACGCGCGCTCACCGGCGTGATTTCCGTCTGCACCACGAGATCGTTCTCCCGAAGCGTCGTACCGGTTTCGACAATATCCACGATCACATCCGAAAGCCCTAAAATCGGGGCGATTTCAATTGATCCGTTCA
>CADCPV010000340.1 GCA_902803345.1 uncultured Eubacteriales bacterium
ACAGACTCGATGACAGCGTCCATTTCGGAAACCCGGGCCGCACTGACACAGGGCACAAAGAAGAAGGAAAACAGCGTATTTGCGAGGATTTCCACAGTCAGGGCAAAGGCAAAAATCCGCCGGTGCAGCGGCTTTTTCAGAAGCCCGATCCCTGCTCCTGCAAAGTACAGCAGCAGGAAGATGAACAGGAAGCTTTCCCTTCCGGGAAGCTGAGAGGGCTCATGAAAGCCGTGCCAGACATAGTCACCCGCAGCAAGATTGAAGGAAAAGAGCAGGAAGACAAGAAAAAGCCCGGCGGAGATCTTCCGGAGCCATGATATGCTCCTGTCTGAAATCGCAAGCATCAGCGATATCAGGGAAAAGAGCCCGAAATACAGGTTCGGAGCGCCGTACTGAAGAGATGCCTTTGCTCCGGGCAGCATATTCAGAAGGTACTCTGCAGGCGTATGCAGGAAACGCCAAAGGTCCGGAGCTTCTTTTTCAATTGCCGCTGTATGGGAAAGCGCCCGAAGAAGCGGAAGAAGCGCAGGAAGCGAGAGAAGGGCAGAAAATACGGAGCAGCCGGAGAAGAACAGAAAGGCCCGAAGCGCCTGTTTTCCGGAAAAAGGCCGCAGGTTCAGAATGATAAACAGGAAAAAGAGGCAAAGGAAAATGCAGACCATGAAGGCGGTATAAAAACAGCTTCGGATCAGGAGAAAGAGGAGGAGCGTATAGAGAAGCGCGTGTTTACGAATTGCTTTCCGGTCCGCAGTAAGAGCGTTTTCCGCAATTCTTCGAAGCTGCAGAACAAGAAGCGGCAGGAGGATCAGCGCATCCATCCACATGACCTGGTTGATGAAGGCGAGCGTATAGGAGGAGAAGGCATAGGCCAGGGAAAGTGCGAATTCCGGGAGCGGATGTTCTCCATAATGCGATGAGAGGAGCCGGTACATCGCGCATGACATCAGGCCGAAACGAAAGAGGATCAGAAGGTCCATTTCCCAGACCTGCACCTGTCCAGGAAGAAGAAACAGGAGCACGTTCAGCGGACTGTTCGTGTAGTAGGCTGACTCCGCGGAAAAACTGAAGCCCAAAGCGCCGGAGAAAGAGTATCCGTGCGGGGAAAAGAAGTGCCGCTCGGCTTCCCGAAGCATCGGAAAGTACTGACCGTAGCCGTCAATTGCCGCGAGGGACATTTTTCCAAAAGGTGCGATTCCGCGCATGACAAAACCGATTCCGCCGATGAGCAAGGGCAGAAAGAAAGACGCAAGCAGATTCAGGCTTTTTCTGTGTTTCCGGTAATACTGAACCATAAAAACCTCCGGTAAGATGATCTGACATCATCTTACCGGAGATTTCTTAGCATCCACCCGATGTATTTCTTTCAGATTTCTTAATGCTTTCGGGATTTTGGAGAATCACACGGGAGCTTTACGACTGCCGCAAAAACATCTCCGTCGATCTCAACCAAAAATGTACCGCCGACGGCTTCGGTGTAGGTCTTTGCGATTGCAAGTCCGAGTCCGGAACCCTTTTCCGTGCGGGCATGATCGCCCCTTGTGAAGCGTTCCGTGATTTCGGAAGGATCGAAGTCCATCTCATAGGAGGCGACATTCGTAATCCGGACCTGTGCCGCCGAACCTTCTTCTGTGAGCGTGATATGGATACGGGTGCCGGAGAGCGCGTATTTTACGGCGTTCTGCAGGAGATTCATGAAAACACGGCTCATAAAGTTCCCGTCGGTTTCGATCGGGAAGCTGTCGCGGCAGTAATGCCGTCTGATCGTAAGCCCGGCAGCTTTCAGGTCATCTTCCAGAAGTCCGACGGCCTGTTCCAGAAGCCGAATAAGATCGAGTTCCGTCATGTTTGGTGCAAGAACGCCGGAACTGACCTTCGTGAGTTCGAAAAGGGAGTCCACCAGTTCCTTCATATAGCCTGCTTTCTGATTCAGCAGATTCAGGTTCTCCGAGCCGGTCTCACTTAAGTCTTCCTGTTCCAGCAGGTTTCCGTATCCGATGATGGAGGTGAGCGGCGTCCGAAGGTCATGCGAAACATTAGCAATCAGTTCTACGCGCAGCCGTTCATTCTGTACGGCTTTTTCGACGGCAGCATCCCGGACCGCCGTCATATCCCGAAGCCCCGCCCGGAGAGTCAGAATCGTAAAGAGGATCAAAAGAAGGATCGCAGACACCGACAAAAAAAGGCGCAGGTAGAACGGAAGATCGGTCGAAACCGGAAGGCTGTAATTGAAATGCCAATAAAATTTGCAGACGATGAAAAGAACCAGCAATACCACTTCCAAAGACAGCAGGAATACGGCGGGGATGACTGCACGCTGCGGTTTTTCTCCGTTTTTTGTCCTCCGGCGAAGAAGCCGCCTCAGAAGAATCCATTCACAGTCTGCTTTCGCAGAAAACCAGGACAGCAGCTCTTTCAGCGCATACAGGATCAGGAAGGCATAGAGGGACAGCATGAGGACGGTGAAGACATTCTGCAGGATTCCGCGCATCAGGATGGGAGTCGGGAGCATCCGGACACTGAACAGACCGAAATAAAGATTCCGCGGAAAGTACCCAAGAAGCAGCAGGGAAACCGCGCCGGAAAGGATCAGGACCGCGCCGTCAGGTCCCGGACCTGCTTTGCTCCTCGGAAACAGGATGAGGAAAAGTGCCGTAAAGGAAAGTGCAAGGACGGAGAGTATCGATGCGGGAAGGCGAAAAGAAGTACCGTCCAGTGCGAGAATCCGGACTACTTTGTACTGCTCGGGTTCTTCTGCGTAAGCAGAAGATTCTGCTGTATTGGTTACGGCTGTTGTTGGCTCCGTTTCACTGAATTCTTCCTGTTCCCCGACATCTGTTTCCGTCTCCGTAACCGATGTTGTATCTGTATAAACAGCGGTAGTTTCGACGGCCGTCATGTCCTCGGCGACTGCATTCAGAGAGTCTGCATAGTCCTGCTGATAAAGATAAGCAGTAATCGCACCCGCTGCCGAGAA
>CADCPV010000341.1 GCA_902803345.1 uncultured Eubacteriales bacterium
GCCCTTGCCGTTTCTTCTTCTGACGATCAGCTTATCAGACTGCTTCTTGTGCGGTCTGGTCTTGTAACCAAGTGCGGGCTTGCCCCATGGTGTGCTCGGACCCGGACGTCCGATCGGAGCTCTGCCCTCGCCGCCGCCGTGCGGATGGTCATTCGGGTTCATGACGGAGCCGCGCACTGTCGGGCGGAAGCCCATATGTCTCGTACGGCCGGCCTTTCCGATGTTGATCAGGTTGTGATCCCCGTTGCCCACAACGCCGATAGTGGCTCTGCAGATGATGGGAACCATTCTCATTTCTCCCGAGGGGAGACGGAGTGTCGCATACTTGCCTTCTTTGGCCATCAGCTGAGCGGAGTTTCCTGCTGCTCTGACCATCTGGCCGCCGCGGCCCGGCTGAAGCTCCACGTTGTGAACGAGAGAACCGACCGGAATATGGGTAAACGGCAGGCAGTTGCCGACTCTGACTTCTGCTTCCTCGCCGCTCATGACCGTCATGCCGACTTCAAGGCCTTCCGGTGCGAGGATGTAAGACTTCATGCCGTCTTCGTAGCAGATCAGGGCGATGTTCGCCGTGCGGTTCGGATCGTACTCGATACTCTTAACCGTCGCGTGCATGCCGTCTCTGCTGTTGCGCTTGAAGTCAATGATTCTGTATCTTCTTCTGCTTCCGCCGCCGCGGTGTCTGCAGGTGATCTTGCCCTGGTTGTTGCGGCCGGAATTCTTCTTTAATGCTTCCGTAAGAGACTTCTCCGGTGTGCTCTTTGTGATTTCAGAGAAATCGGAACCGGACATCTGTCTTCTGGAAGGTGTATATGGCTTATATGTCTTAATGCCCATATCTAATCTCCTTCGTATAATCTGTTATCGCGCTTTCACGGGCTGCATATTCATGTTTCTTATCGCGCCCGGCGCATAGGTTTTATGCGGGCCGTTCAATTAAAGGCCGCTGAAAATTTCGATGTCGCTGCTTTCCTCTGTCAGCGTAACAATCGCTTTTTTCTTCTTCGCTGTCTTTCCGTAGATCATGCCCCTTCTCTTGGTCTTGCCGTCAAGGTTCATGGTATTGACGCTGCTGACCTTTGTGCCTTCGAACATCTTTTCGACTGCTTCTTTGATCTGCGCCTTATTTGCGTCCGGATGGACAAGGAAAGTGTACTTCTTCTCCGCCATCGCGTTCATGCTCTTCTCTGTAACGATCGGTTTTAATATGACGTCGTAATACTTCAGATCTGCCATTATGCAAATACCTCCTCGATCGTCTTCACCGCATCCTGTGTCAGGATCA
The DNA here is from genome assembly GCA_902803345.1 of uncultured Eubacteriales bacterium. The sequence continues at coordinate 1,286 of CADCPV010000341.1, forward strand.
GTGTCTTGTACTTCAGGATATCATAAACATTCAGTGTGCCAGCGGAAGAAAGCCTGACGTCCGGAAGATTCCTTGTGGACAGGAATACGTTTCTGTCAGCACCGTTCAGGACGACATAGGCCTTGTCGGCCTTCAGGTTCTTCATCACTCTGACCATGTTTTTGGTCTTGATATCATCAAATTCAATCTTGTCGACCACGATCAGGTTGTTCTCCTGAAGCTTGGATGTCAGGACTGATCTGATCGCACCCTTCTTCTCCTTGCGGTTCATTCTGAAGGAATAATCTCTCGGAACCGGAGCAAACACGACGCCGCCGTGTCTCCACTGCGGAGCCCTGATTGATCCCTGTCTCGCATGTCCGGTACCCTTCTGTCTCCACGGCTTGATTCCGCCGCCGGAAACCTCGGAACGTGTCTTGGCTTTCTGTGTGCCCTGTCTCCTGTTAGCCAGATGCTGCACGACTGCCTGATGTACCAGGTTTTCCTTTACCGGAGCCGCAAACACTGCATCATTCAGCTCCATCGTGCCGACTTCCTGGCCATCCATATTATATACAGATACGTTAGCCATCGTTGTTCGTCCTCCTTATCACTTACTGCCTTTTACTGTCTCCCTGATCGTCACGAGGCATTTCTTCGCACCCGGGACTGCGCCCTTGACAAGGAGAAGGTTGTTTTCTGCGTCAACGCGCACGATCTCAAGGTTCTGGATCGTGATCTGCTTGCTGCCCATATGGCCCGGCATGCCTTTTCCCTTGAAGACACGGCTCGGATCAGATGCAGCGCCGTTTGAACCCTGATGTCTGTGGAACTTGGAACCGTGCTTCATCGGTCCCCTGTGCTGGCCGAGACGCTTGATAACGCCCTGATAGCCTTTGCCCTTTGAAATGGCTGTCGCATCGACGTGATCGCCTGCCGCAAAGATGTCGGCTTTGATCTCGTCACCGGGCTTCATGTTTTCCGCATCTTCGAGCCTGAACTCGCGGACATAGCGCTTCGGGGTTGTCCCTGCTTTATCAAAAACGCCTTTCTGCGGCTTGTTGACCAGTGTGGCGCGCTTCTCGTCGAAGCCCACCTGGACCGCTGAATAGCCATCGTTGTCAACTGTTTTGACCTGTGTCACCACGCACGGGCCGGCTTCAAGAACCGTCACCGGTGTGAGTGTTCCGTCCTCGTTGAAGATCTGGGTCATGCCGACCTTCTTCGCGAGAATTGCTTTTTTCATCTCAAATCCTCCTTACAGCGGATTACGCGTGCCGCGCAATCATTCTAACGGGTTTACTTGTTGTTTCTGACCTTCATCTTGATGTCAATATTGACACCGGCCGGCATTTCCAGATGAGACAGCGCTTCAACGGTCTTCTGGGTCGGAGCAATGATATCGATCAGTCTTTTATGTGTTCTCTGCTCAAACTGTTCACGGCTGTCCTTATACTTATGAACAGCACGAAGGATTGTAACGATTTCCTTCTTTGTCGGAAGCGGAACCGGTCCGCTCACCGTTGCACCCTGCTTTTTGACAGTTTCGATGATCTTCTGAGCAGAAGCATCCACCAGTGTGTGATCATACGCCTTCAGTGTGATTCTCATTACCTGACTTGCCATAAAAAAAGTCGCCTCCTTTTCGCACTTTTACGAGTACGACAAGCGGTGACTGTACACA
>CADCPV010000342.1 GCA_902803345.1 uncultured Eubacteriales bacterium
CATTATGGAGTGCGAAATCGCAAAACAGTAACAGCGGTACCACCAGGATGAGTCACCGGGGACAGGTACCCCTGGCTCATATGCGAGTCAGGGGTACCTGTCCCCGGTATTTTGATCCTGCAGCAGAAAGGAAAAACAAGATGGCAAAAATCTACGCAGCAAAATCTTCTGAAGTCAGTCCCCGGGAAGAGCGGAATATGGCGCGGGCCCGGAAAATCGCAGTCCAGGGTATGGTTCTTCTTGAGAACAACGGCGCACTGCCGCTTTCCGGTGTCAAAACAATCGCAGCCTTTGGTTCCGGTGTCCGCCGCACCGTAAAAGGCGGAACCGGATCGGGCGATGTGAACAGCCGGGTTGTATATAACGTGGAGCAGGGGCTTCTTCAGGCGGGACTTACGGTCACAGGAAGCGCCTGGCTCGACCGTTATGATGCAATCTGCGATGAAATCCAGACAGCGGAACAGGAAAAGATCAAAAAACTCATGGAAGAGGGCGGAATCCGGGCAGTCATCCATTACATCTTTACCCGTCCGAATATCGTAATCGAAGTGCCCGAAATCACGGCGGACGACCTTCAGGAGAAGGCGGATGCCGCGATTTACGTGATTGCGAGGAATTCCGGCGAAGGCGCGGACAGACACCCGGTCCCCGGCGATTATGAACTGACAGAGAATGAGAAGCAGAATCTCCTGGCGCTGTCCGAAGCTTATGAGAAGCTGATCGTGATCCTGAATGTCGGCGGCGTCATTGACACGAAGTTTATCCGCGCGCTTCCGAATTTAGGTGCGCTGCTTCTGATGAGCCAGGCCGGGAATATCACAGGGCCGGCGCTTGCGGACGTCCTTCTTGGGAAAGCGGTTCCTTCCGGCCATCTCTCGACGACCTGGGCGGAGAATTATGAAGATTACCCGTCGGCGGATACTTTCAGTTTTATGAACGGCGATACGGATGATGAGTACTATTATGAGGGTATTTATGTCGGCTACCGGTATTTTGACAGCTTCAATATCGCACCGGCCTATCCCTTTGGTTACGGCCTCGGCTATACCGATTTCGCGGTTTCCGATCTCTCGGCGGCGCTTTCGGGCGATGAAGTCCTGGTATCGGCTTCGGTAAAGAATACCGGCGGGCAGTATCCGGGCCGCGAATCGGTGCAGGTTTATGTGTCTGCGCCGAAGGGCGGATTGGAGAAACCGTATCAGGAACTCAAGGGCTTCGCGAAGACAAAAGAGCTTGCGCCGGGAGAGAGCGAAACAGTTGAAATCCGTGTTCCGGTGCGATCACTGGCTTCCTACTGTGAACGATGCGCTTCCTGGGTGCTCGAACCCGGAAAGTACTACATCCGGGTCGGCACGAATTCCAGAAATACGCACATCGCGGCGGCTGTGGAAGTTCCGGAGCGGAAGGTTGTGAGCGTGCTGAAGAATAAGGCGGTTCCGGATACGGAAATCGAACTCCTGCATCCTTCGTGTGCACCATATTCCTATGAAGGCGAGGAGCAGGAAAAGGCTGATGCACCGGTTCTCACGGCGGATCTTTCGGCTATTCCCTGTGAAGTCGTGGAATACAGCGGCGAACCGCAGGAGATGACGACAGACAAGAAGGATGTCATTACATTGCAGGATGTTGTAGACGGGAAGGCGGATCTTTCCGAGCTTGTGGCGCAGCTTACGGTTGAGGAAATGGCGGAGCTGTGCATCGGTACGGCAAGAAGAGACGGCGGCGGATCCCCGACGATCGGCGCGCAGTCCCTTGCGGTCCCGGGCGCAGCAGGCGATACGACTTCCGTTCTGTTCTACCGCGGTGTTCCGAATATTGCGCTTGCAGACGGCCCGGCCGGCCTGCGGCTTCAGAAACACTTCATTACGGACGCGGAGGGCAATGTTTCCGGCCTCGGCAACAATGCATTCGGAAATATGATCGGCGGCGCGGCAGAAGAAAAAACACCGGAAGGTTCGGTGGATTATTACCAGTACTGCACGGCGATCCCGATAGCGACCATGCTTGCGCAGACCTTCGATATGGATGCAGTGGAAGAAGCAGGCGACATCGTCGGCTCCGAGATGGAGGAATTCCATGTGGCGCTCTGGCTTGCGCCGGGCATGAACATTCACCGGAATCCTTTGTGCGGCCGGAATTTCGAATATTATTCGGAAGATCCTTTCCTCGCCGGAAAATGTGCGGCGGCGGATACGCGCGGCGTGCAGAAGCACAAAGGCTGCGGTACCTGCATCAAGCATTACGCACTCAACAACAACGAAGACAACCGCCAGGGCTGCAACGCGCATGTGCCGGAGCGGGCGATCCGCGAGATTTACCTGAAGGGCTTTGAGATTGCAGTCA
>CADCPV010000343.1 GCA_902803345.1 uncultured Eubacteriales bacterium
AAGGGGATTCTTTATTCCATGAACTGCGGCGCTGTCGATATGCTTTCCCGGGAAGCCGCACAGGACTACTCGGAGAGCGGCGTGAATGTGTTCTTTGTCGAGCGGGGCATCACGACAGCCGATGATGGAAAGTCCGATGCTTCCGCATTGTACTACGGCACGGATATGCGCTACCCGCGGCGGGAGACGCCGAAGCCCGATTACCTGAACGGACTTCTGGCTTTCCTTCTGACGGACGCGGCTTATCCGCTGTCAGGCCAGCCGATCAGATGCGACGCCGGCATGACCGGTTTCTACAATCAGCACCGTTTCAAGGTAGAAGGGAGGGAGTACTTTGATTTCAGAAAACACAGAGAAATGCTCGAAAGAAAATAGAGTCGCCCTCATCACCGGATCCGGGAAAGGTGTCGGCGCGGGTGTTGTCCGCGTATTCACAAAAGCCGGCATCAAATGCTGCATCAACTGCAACACGAACCGTGCCATGGCGGAAGACCTTTTAAAAGAGGTGCAGGGCTGGGGCGGAGAAGCCTTCATTTTCCAGGCGGACGTAACGGATCCCGAGCAGCGGAAAGCCATGGTTGATGCTGTGATTGAACATTACGGGAGGCTGGATATCCTGGTCAACAACGCGGCAATGCAGCCCAACCGTTTCATCGACGGCTATGACGAGGAGCTGATCCGCTGGCTCTGGAACATCAATATCGGCGGCTATTTCCACATGGTCCGGGAATGCCTTCCCTACCTTCTGAAGAGCCCGATGGGCCGGATCGTCAACATGTCAAGCGTACACGGCAAGCGGCCGACCACTTTTGACGCGGGCTATGCGACCACCAAAGGCGCAATCCGCATGTTCACAAGAGAACTCGCGCTGGAGCTCCTTCCGACCGGTATTACCGTCAATGCAATTGACCTCGGAGGCTGCAAGATCGAGTTCAAGACCGGAAACGCCAAATGGGTGACCTATCATCCGATGGAGATCAACAACCCTGATATGCAGCGCATGAATCTGCAGGTGATTCCGACGGAAGTCGGCGAAGCCGTATATTTCCTGTGCAGCGAGGAAGGCAAGACCATCAACGGCCACGGCTTAAGGGTTGACAACGGACTGCTTCTGACTTAACTACAATAATAGGAGACATCACTATGTTTTTCAACGATCCCGAATATATCAAGAAACTGACTCCCTACTGGACCGGCGAGCGTCTTCCGGACGGCCGTCCGATGGTTCCGGAATCCGTCCTGCAGCGTCTTCGCGACATTACCTTTGAAGAAGCCTGGGGACCGCTGTGGCGGGAAGGATACCGTCACAACTGGGAGTGCAACTTCCGTATGTCGCACGGCGACAACATCCTGGTCGGCCGCGCGGTGACAGCTGTCATGATTCCGAGACGTCCCGACCTCGATGAGGTCCTCCTGGACATCGGCCAGAAGGAAGAGGGCCACAAAGGCTTCTACAACCAGTGGGTCATCGACAATCTGGTGGAGGACGACGTTGTGGTCGTCGACCTCTATGACAAGATTTTCCAGGGTACCTATGTCGGCGGAAACCTTTCCACCGCAATCAAAACCCGCACCAAGCGCGGCGGCGCCGTGATCTGGGGCGGCGTCCGGGACCTCGCTCAGATCGTCAAGATCGACGGCCTGCAGATTTACTACCGCGGCGTGGATCCGACCGGCATCGGCGACTGCTCGATGATCGGCTACAATACACCGTGCCGCATCGGCGAAGCGATCTGCATGCCCGGCGACATCGTACACGGCTCAATTTCAGGCGTCATCTTCATCCCGGCCCAGCACGCAGAGCGTGTTGCGGAGCGCGCTGAGAAGTCCCATATCCGGGACGTCTTCGGCTTTGACCGTCTCGAGTCCAAGACCTATACGACCGCCGAGATTGACCGGCCGTGGACCGTCGCGATGATGGAAGACTTCATCGACTGGTTCAAAAACGATCCCCGTGCCGAGAAGTACAGCTATCTCACCTGGGATGAGGAACTGGAAGGTGCGAAGAAGCGCGAAGAGGAAGCAGCTGCCCGCACTGAGACCATCCTGTAACCCCGCCACTATCATTTCCCGCCCGGAGGGAAAGCCCTCCGGGCGGGTTTTTGTTGTACGCCGCATCCACCTGCTCCCGTAGAGAAGAATCCGCGGAATCCGCCGCTTTGACGCGCCAGGATCTTTCGAAACGCGTCGGAAAAAGTCTCCCATTCAACGCGCGGCTGGCCTTCATCCGCCAAAATCTTCGCCGAAAGTCCTGCGGCTTTCCTTGCTCGCTCGGACTCACTCGTCTGCTCCTTGAAAAAGCAGGCTTTTTCATAGTCGCAGACTTCGCTTCAGACAAGCTCGC
>CADCPV010000344.1 GCA_902803345.1 uncultured Eubacteriales bacterium
ATCGTTGCTTCATGCAGCACCTGCGCGCCGATGTAGCTGAGTTCCCGAAGCTCCGAATAGGTGATCCGGCTGATCGTCCGGGCATTTTTCACTATGCGCGGGTCCGCCATCAGGATACCCGAAACATCAGTCCAGTTCTCGTAAACATCCGCATCGAGCGCAGCGGCCGCAAGCGCGCCGGTGATATCGGAACCGCCGCGGTCCATCAGTTTGATGTGGCCGTCGGGCATGACGCCGTAGAACCCGGGAATGACTGCGCTCCGGCCGGCTGCCGCACGGGAGAGCGCGGTGTAGGTAGCTTCCTGGTCAATGGTGCCGTCAAATTTGAATTTGACCCAGAGCTCGGAATCGATAAAATCAAAGCCCAGAAAAGCCGCTAAAAGTTTTGCGCTGAAGTATTCGCCGCGGCTCACAAGCCGGTCTTCTGTGATGCCGGACTTCATCTCGGCAAAAAGCGCATCAAAGTCATCCTCAAGGGGAAGATCGATCTGAAGCTCGTCGCGGATCTTGAGATAACGCGTCCGGATCGTCTCGAAAATCGAATCGCAGGGAACACCGTATTTCAGGTGTGCGTGGCAGAGATACAGAAGATCAGTGATTTTATAGTCGTTGCTGTCCCGTTTTCCGGCCGCGGAAACCACGATGATCCGGCGCGCGGGATCAGAAAAAATGATACCGCGGATCCTGGTGTAATGCGCGGCGTCCGCCATGGACGAACCGCCGAATTTTGCTACTTTCAGCATGAATGATCCCTTTCAGAGAATGGTTTTATGATAGAATTCCCGCCATAAAGAGGGCAGGATCTTTTTCTTTCAGTTCATGGTACAGCCGGAACGCTTCCGATACGGAAAGCGGGGCCGTTATGACGGCATTTCCGATCCTTTCCAAAATAAGGTCTTCCGGGAGAATATCTGACTCTGTGCGGAAATACCAGGAAAGTGTCATGGTATCATTGTCGATCATCGCCGGTTCAGAGGCGTCTGTATAGAAGCTTCCGACGCCCGAAATGATATCGAGAAGGTCGAGAACCACGTTCTTTGCGGTCGGATAGCGGCCGGCGCCCTGACCGTAGAAGCTGAGTTCGCCGGAATGATCCGCATAAAGTGTCACAAGATTCATGTTTTCGGGAACTGCAGCAAGAAGCTGATCCTTCGGGACGAAGAAAGGCGCAGCACAGGCAGATAATCCGGCATCTGTTTTCTCGGAAAATGCCGCAAGTTTCAGGACACAGTTCTTTGCCCGGGCGTTTTTCAGATCCTCCGGAATGACGAAGCGGATGCCGGCGGTCGGAATCTTCATCTCATCGACGAAGCAGTCGTATGCGACGCTCGCAGAGATCGCCAGTTTCCGGCGCACATCATCGCCGTCGATATCGGCGGAAGGATTCTTTTCCGCATAGCCGAGACGCTGCGCCTCCGAAAGGGCCTCCGAGAAAGCACTACCGCAAAGGTCCATCTGTGTCAGGATATAGTTTGTCGTGCCGTTCATGATGCCGCCGATTTTTGTGATCCGGTCGCCCTGCTTTTCGCGGCTGAGGTTCACAAGCCAGGGGATTCCTCCGCCGACTGCAGCAGTGCAGCGGAACGCGACATGATGCTTGATGGAGAGTGTGAGAAGCTCGCGGTAATACGCGGCGACGACGGCTTTATTGGCCGTAACGACATTTTTGCCGGCTTCCATTGCGCGGGAAATGTATTCCCATGCCGGATGAATTCCGCCCATGACCTCGACGACTGTATCGATCTCGGGATCATTCAGGATATCGTCCGCGTCAAATGTGTGTCTGCTGATGATTTCGTCGTCCGTTTCCAGCGCACAGACCCGGACAATCTCGATTTCCGGGATTTCTTTTGCAATTCTGTCTACGCCGACGCCGATGGTCCCGTGACCCAAAAGGGCTGCCTTCATCCGATCCACCTCCGAATATAGATAGTGAACATTATATAACAAGGAATCCTGTTTCACAATTGACTAATTGCACGAAGAAATTGGTAAAATGCCTGAAAAATTGGGCGAGACTTCGAAAA
>CADCPV010000345.1 GCA_902803345.1 uncultured Eubacteriales bacterium
GTGCAGAAGCTCTGGGACCGCGGCAGGAAGAATATTCGTTTCACGATCTTTACGCCGGAAGAACTCGCCGAATACGGCATCGGGACGGAACCGGATCTCCCGGCAAAGGAGCTGTACGCGCAGAACCACAACAGCTGGGTGCTCGTATATCACAATGAATACTGCATGCTCGACTGGCTGTTTTCACAGAGAAAAAAGAGCTGAGGAGGAAACAGAATGAATCTTCACGTTTGGAAAGATGTGGACTACAGAGGACGCCTGGTGCGCCTCGACTATACGACAAAGGATATTTCAGGCAATCCCTGGTACAAATACGCGCTCGTCTATCTGCCCTACGGCTATGACGACACAAAGCCCTACAATATTCTCTACCTGATGCACGGCGGCGGCGGAAATCCGGACGCCTGGACCGACTGTTCGCAGATCAAGAATGCGCTCGATCAGGCATTCAACGACAAGCTTGCAGAGCCGTTCATCGTCGTTTTCCCGACCTTCTACAGCCTGACCCCGAGCCAGGCCCGGATCAAGGGCATCGATGCATCCTGGGAGGACAACAACGTAAAGCATTTCCAGGAGGAATTCACGGAGGATCTGGTTCCGCTTGTGGAAAGCCGATATCATACCTATGCAGAACGCGACGTTTCACTTCAGAGCCTGCAGAAATCCCGCCTGCACCGCGGCTTCGGCGGCTTCTCAATGGGCGGCGCGACGACCTGGTACACCTTCCTGTATCATCTGGATATTATTTCATATTTCGTTCCGATGTCCGGTGACTGCTGGGTGATCCAGCCGATGGGCGGAAGGCTTGCGCCGGAGCGCACGGCGGATGCGCTTGCGGAAAAGGTGAAATCGCTCGGCTTCACAAAAGACGATTTCAAACTCTTTGTCGGCACCGGATCGAAGGATGCGGGCTTTGACAACCTGGATCCGCAGCTTCAGGCCATGGAAGAGAAGTATCCGGAATACTTTGAGTTCAGCGAGGATCCCGAAAAGGGCAACCTGCATTTCGAGGTCAAGGAAGACGCGGTGCACGCCTATGAGGAAGTGTACCATCACGTCTGGAATTATCTGCCGTATTTATTCAAATAACATCAAGGAGGATTCACATGAAACAGCGCACAACCGGATTTGTTGACGACATCGTTTTTCCGGGCGAAAAAACAAAAGCCTTTACGACAAGCTACGACGACGGCACGATCCATGACCGGCGTCTCGTCGAAATCCTGAACAAATACGGAATCCATGGAACTTTCAACCTGAATTCCGGCTTTTTCGGACTGGACCGGAGTCCGAAGCCCGATTCTTTCATGAAGGTCGATATCAGCGTGATCGACGAGTCGGAAGTCCCGGCGCTTTATCGCGGCCATGAAGTCGCCGGCCACGGCCTCACACATGCAAGCCCGACCGGCGTCGGAAGCCCCACGTTCCTGTACGAAACGATCGTGGACAAAGGGAACCTGGAGCGGGCGACCGGGAAGATGGTCCGGGGCTATGCCTATCCCTTCGGTATCTATGACGACCAGGTGAAGGAAATGCTGCGGCTTTCGGGCTACCATTACGCGCGTGTCGTGGAAACGACCGGCAAATTCGATATTCCGAAGGACTTCTTCGAATGGAAGGGCACCGCGCATCACAACGATGAGAAGCTGATGGAGCTTGCGAAGGATTTCTGTGACAATTCTCCGAAGAGGGGCTTCGGCTTCATGAAGAAAATCTTCTATGTCTGGGGCCACTCGTATGAGTTCGCCTTTGACGACAGCTGGTACAAGATCGAGAATCTCTGCAAATATATGCAGGAGAACGGAGAAGGCGTCTGGTTTGCGACCAACATCGAAATCGTGGACTATGTGAATGCCTTCCGTTCGCTGGAATACGCGGCCGAGGGCGAGATGATTTACAATCCGACCGCAATCCCGGTCAGCTTCCGGAGAGGCTTCCAGAATGTTTATACGGTCAATCCGGGCGAGACCATTAAATTGTGAGAATAGCAGTTTTTCCGCGCAGAACAACAGAAAATCCAGGAGGTTTAAATGAAATTTCGCTTTAACTACCGCTCGGAGGCGATCGGACACTATGTCGATGTGACGGTCGTGATCCCGACCAACAGCTATCGCTGTGATATTGATTTCTTCCACGGAAAGTCCAACCCGATTGACCGCAGGAACGAAAAGAATGTTTACCGTCCGGGGATGAAGTTTCAGACCGTATACCTGATGCACGGCGGCGGGGATGACGATACCCTGACCTACCGCTTCACGAATGTCGAAGAGGCAGCGGAGCGGAACCATGTAATGCTCGTCACGCCGAACATCACAAACAGCTTCGGCATCAATACCCGCTACGGCGTCAAATACATGGACTTTGTCTGCGAGGAACTGCCGGTTGTCATCCAGACCATGTTCCCCTCTTCGCCGGCACGTGAGGACAATTTCATTATGGGCTACGCGATGGGCGGAAACGCGGCACTCGGCATGGCGGTCAATCATCCGGAAAACTACGCGGCCTGCATCGATATGTCCGGCGGCATCGGCATGACCTTCTGTCCGGAGACGCTGATGGAAGAGCTTGACGGGGATCACTTTAAGAACCATTTCCCGATTTTCTGTACTTCTTTCGGGCCGTCTTCCGAGATTTTGGGCTCGGAATTCGATCTCAGGGCAGTGACGGAGCGGCACCTCGCGAACGGGGTGAAAATGCCTGATTTCACCATTGTTTTAGGCTCGGAGGAATTCATCCGCAAACGCGTTGAGGGAGACGTCGAAGCCATGCGGAAACTCGGACTGCCGCTGAACTTTATCCTGGTCGAAGGCGCGGACCACAATTTCAAGCTGTGGGACGAATATGCGCAGAAGGCGCTGGATGAATTGCTGCCGCTGAAGAGAAGCGCGCTGTAAATATACAGGAGACCGCTTTCCCTGCGGTCCCCTCTGTGAGAGAAGGGGTTACTTTATGAGTGAAAAGTCAATCAATGTGCCGGGGAGCCAGAAGGAACCGATCTGGAACTGGAAATTCATTTTCCTGATCCTGATTACATTTTTCAACGGTGTCGCCGGAAACTGTACGGTTCCGCTGGTCTATACCTATGCACGGTCCTTCGGTGTCGGACCGGAACTCGCGTCCACGACGGCAGGACTGATGTCTCTCGTGTCTCTTGTGGTCTGTCCCTTTGCGGGCATGCTCGCGGACAAGATTTCGAGAAAGTGGATCCTCGTATTTGCGAATCTCGGCTACGGCATCTGTCTCGTGCTGCATACCGTCTGCACCAATATCGAGATGCTGATCGTCATGCGGCTTCTGACCGGTATTTTCTTCTCAGTCTGCAGCGTGACAAACATCGCATTTGCGGCAAGCTTCATTCCGAAAGCCCGGACCGGCGAAGGACTCGGGTACATTTCGCTTGCCCAGATTATCTCGCAGACCGTCGGCCTTTCGATCGGCCTGATTCCGCAGGATAAGCTTCCCTTCCATACTATTTTCCTTCTGGCCGGAATCCTGCCCTTTGTCGTCATCGGACTCCTGCTTCCGCTGAAATACGTCAGGGAAGAGCCCGCGCCGGATGCGCCGAAGCGGCAGAAATTCTCCCTCAAAAACCTGTATGCGCCGGAGCTGACGCTGTTTATGCTGATGGCGGCTTTATTCAGCGCCGGGAACGGAATGGTCAGCACCTACTTGAAGGAGATTGCCGCAGTTCGGGAAATCGCACGAATTTCCCTGTTTTCGTGGATTTATTCCGCATTCCTGATCGCGATCCGGCCTTTTACCGGAAAGCTTCTGGACAGGAAAGGGGTCTTTATTATCCTGATCCCGTCGTTCGTTTTTGCCTCGCTCGGAATGATCTTTATCGGCCTCGCGCCGTCTCTCGGGATGATTCTTGCAGCAGCGGTTTTCAAGGCGCTCGGTCAGGGCAACGGACAGCCTTCAATCCAGGCGCGCGCCGTCAAAGAGCTGCCGAAGGAACGTTCCGGCGTTGCCTCGTCGACGGTTATGATCGGACAGAATGTCGGAAACGCAGTCGCCCCGATTATCGGATCCTTCTTTGTCAGTGATTCGTATTACGGTCACCGGAACCTGTTTGTGGGCTTCGGCGTGATTCTCGTGGTGGGAGGGCTCCTGCTGCTGTTTAGCCAGTGGAGGCTGGAAAAAAGAAAAGAAGAAAGAGGTGCAGTGAATGCTTAGAACAGAATTTGAACGCGTCACGCCGGAATCTGTCGGAATCCGCTCGGAAGCGATCTGGAATTTCCTCGACGCCGTGGAAACGGATCTCACGGAAATGCACGGCCTTGTGATCATGCGTCACGACAAAATCGCAGCCGAAGGCTGGTGGGCGCCCTACGCACCGGGCATCCCGCATATGTGCGCATCCCTCACAAAAACCTATATGGGCACCGCGATTGCAATCGCGATCCAGGAAGGGCTTCTCACGCTCGACACACATGTGAATGATATTTTCCCGGAATTCGTACCGGAGAATCCTTCGCCGTACTTTGAAGAGCTGACAATCCGGCATATTTTAACGATGGGCTCCGGTATGTGCGAATTCCCGACCATGGAAGGAAACTGGGTGCAGAATTTTATCGCTGTCCCGCTGAAATACCGCCCGGGCACGAATTTCTGGTACAACAGCGTCGGTTCCACCTTCCTCGGCAAGGTAATCGAAAAACTGACCGGGAAGACCGTTTACGAATATCTCGAAGAAAAGCTCTTCCCGAAGATCGGCATCAACGGCAAGGTAGTCATGCACGGCATCGCGCCGGACGGACAGGATATGTGGGCCTGGCGGACGGTCAGTTCGACCGAGGACAATCTGCGGCTCATGAAACTCTACAAGGACGGCGGCATCGTGAACGGCGAGCGCCTGATCCCCGAAGAATATGTGAAGCTTGCAACGACGAAGCAGATCGACAACGAAAGCACCGGATCCCGGGAACGCGGCGATCTTGAAGGCTGCTCCGGCTATGGCTATCAGATGTGGATGTGCTCGTATCCCGGTTCCTACCGCGCGGACGGCGCGGCAGGACAGTTCTCGATTGTGATCCCGGACAAGGACATGATTGTGTCGATGAACCAGAATTCCGCGAATCCGAACAAGGTCATTACAAAGCTCTGGGAATGCCTGCTTCCGGGCGTTCTGGATAATCCGATTGAGGAGACGGAGGAAGTTTCCGAAATGCAGAAGAAGCTTCAGTACCGCATGCAGCGTCTCGCGGTTGCGGCTCCGAAATTCAAGCCCTACGCGCCGGCGAAAGAGCAGGCCTCCGGTATTTATAAAGCTGTATCCGGCAGTTTCGATTTGTATTGCCTCGGCATGTACGCACCCGAAGCTTCGCCCGTGCGCGAATTCAGGTTCTGCTTTGACGAGATGGAAGGCAGCGTGACCTGGATCGGCAAGGACAATACCGCACTCACGGTGGAGTTTGCGCTGGACGGCTCCCGCCGCTACAACCGCTTCCGCTCGCCCTGGCAGTTTGCAGAAAAGTGCTTTGCAAACGGTGTCTGGGAATCCGATGATACCTTCCGGCTCGAGGAACTCTGGCCGGAGAACAACTCGAAAAAAATCACCTGGTTCCGCTTCTCGGAAGGCGAATGTGTGGCCACGCAGGTCAAAGGCGGACTTCCCGGTCAGCCGGTTGTGAAGGCTGAGACCAGGGGTCTGAAGGAATAAGAATCTGAAAGACCAGACGGGTCACGGGGACAGGTCGACAGCACCTGTCCCCGTGATTCGCGTACTGCAAAAGAAATACTGGAAAAAAGTCCTTATATCAGTTACAATAGAGAAAAATACAGTGAGGTGTCAGCATGAAACTTGTGCTTCCGGAGATTTTCAGTGAAGGAATGGTGCTCCAGCGCGGGAAGCGGATCCCGGTCTGGGGAAAATCCGTCAAAAACGACCATATTACGGCAGTTTTAGGGGACTGTGTATTAGAGACGGACTGCGGCGATGACGGTCGTTTCCGGATGGATTTTCCGCCCCAGGAGGCCTGTGAAAAGACCGGCCTGTTTGTCACATCATCAGTGACCGGCGAAAAGATCAGTTTTACCGACGTCGCGATCGGCGAGGTTTTCCTCTGCGGCGGCCAGTCCAATATGGAATTCCTGCTGAAATATGACGTCGGCGCGGAGACGGAATATGCGGCGCCTGATGATCCGGACCTTCGGATGTTCACCTGCCCGCAGATCAATTTCGATGCGGCGGAGAATCTGACGGACGTCTCCGAAGTCGGCTACTGGCGCCGCTTCACAAACCGCGAAGACCGGGGCATGTTCGGTGCGATCCCGGCCTATATGGGGAAAATCCTGAGAAAAGAACTCGGCGTCCCGGTCGGCATGATCGGCTGCAACTGGGGCGGAACCCCGGCCGCGGCCTGGGCATCTCTTCAGGAGATCCAGAACACCCCCGCTATGCAGCCGATTTTAGAGTGGTATGATAAAACACTCACAGAACTCGACTGGCGGCCGTATTTTGAAGCCTCCGAAAAGCCCGTCCCGCCGACACCGCCCGAAATGAAGGCTCGGATGGACCGGTTCATGATGGGCGAGGGGCTGAAGGAATTCATGGAAATGATGGCGAAAAACCCGGCTCCGATGCCGATGCCCGTGTATTCCGCCTATGTGCCTGGCCCGCGCGCCTGCATCCGTCCTGCGGGACTCTATGACACGATGCTGAAAAAAGTCGCGCCCTATGCGCTTGCCGGATTCATCTGGTACCAGGGTGAAGACGATGATTTCCGGGACTGGCAGGAATTCTACGGCGAATCAATGAAAGCTGTGATCCGCTCCTGGAGAACGCTTTTTGAAGAGGAACTTCCTTTCTACCAGGTCGATCTCGCGCCTTTTATGGGACGGGGTGCAACCGGGGCGAAAAAGTATCCGCTGATGCGTGAGCTGCAGCACGAGAGTTCAAAAGAGATGCTGAACGCGAAGGATGTCTGCATCATGGATCTCGGTGATGAGATCAATATCCATTTCCGTGACAAGCGGAAGGCCGGCGAACGACTCGCGAATCTCGCGCTCCGTTATCTGTACGGGAAAGACATCAAGGCGGATTCGCCGGAATTTGACCGTGCGGAGCGGGATCAGGACCGGCTTCTTCTGCACTTCCGGGACGCCGGGGACGGACTTCTCATTGACCGGAGCGTCGGTGACACGGAAAACGCGCTTGTCGTGACTGCAGACGGAAAGCCGGTGGAGCCGAAGATCAGTGCCGGCGGCGATATGCTGATTCTTTCCGATCCGTCCTTCACGGACGCCGAAAAGATCACCGTTTCCTACGCCGAACAGAACTACTGCAGGGGCTTCCTGTTTGATTCAACCGGCCTTCCGGCCTTCCCTTTCCATACGATTGCCGACTGAGTGACAGTTTCCGCATGAACGAAGGATGACAGAAAGGATTTTCTCCAAAAGCATGAATGAACCGATCCCAGATATGGGAAAATCCGAACCGAATAAAAAACAGCGCCGTTCGTGGATCCGGACGACGCTCTGGTTCCTGCTGTTGATTTTCGCGGTCAACCTGGCGCTCCAGATCTTCATGAACGTGAACTATATCCGTTCTGCACAGCAGCAGACTGTAAATGAGAACGCCAATGCGGTGCATATTTTCGCGCGGACGGTCGATACGGAACTTGAGTCGATCAACGAAAGCCTGCACGAGCTTCTGATCCAGATTTACAACAAGACAGAGCTCCGATCCGGCTCCAAAATGATGAATTCGACGGTCAAGTCGGATATCAATACGACGATGACCAATAAGATGATCAGTAATCCGCGCATTGATTTCTTCTGCCTGCAGGACACCGACTCGGAGCTGTATCTGTTCAATGCGAACAGCCTGATTCCGGACATCAGGAAAACCGGGCTGAAGCGTATGATGAACAATTACCCGTCTGAAAATGCCCGCCCTTTCCGGGACCAGAACTGGGATGTCATCTCGGATTCCGGTGAGACTTTCCTGATTAAATCGATCCGGCTCGGGAAATACATCCTCACAGCTGCGACTTCCATGCAGCATTACCCGATCAGCGAGATCGCGGTCGTTTCCGGCGAAAACCCTGTTCTGCTGTTTGATACAGAAAAAGGGGCCGTGTGCTTCAGCGCTGCGGAAGATACCGATGTCAGCATGTTTCTGCATCCGGACGGTTATTTCCAGAAGAGCAGAAAATACCTGGAAAGCGAAGACAGCATGAACCACATCGACGGGAAAGTACTGCTTCTTGTGGACCGGGATTCCCTGCAGGGGAATTCAGTCAGCAACCCGCTTCTTCTGATGGGCATCAGTCTCTCCAGCCTGCTTCTTCTGCTGCTGTTCTTCTATCTGCTCGTTCATGATATTATCCGTCCGACCCGGATGATGATGGCCGCGATTTCAAAAGTGCAGAAAGGAGATTTCGGTTATCAGATCGAATCGGAAATGAAAAACCGGGAATTTCAGGAACTGCGGGACAATTTCAACGAGATGTCCCGGCAGATCGAAACCGCACAGACGGAACAGTACAACCGCCTGAAGACAGAAGAGGAAGATAAGCTGCATCTTCTTAGGGCGCAGATCAAGCCGCATTTCTACCTGAACGCGATCACGACGATCAGCAACATGAGCTATCAGGGACGGCAGGAGGATATTCGGAAGTACTGTACCGTCCTTGCGAAATACATGCGCTACATGCTGGAGATGAAGAGCGATTTCACGACAGTCGGGGAGGAACTCCGGCATATCGAAGACTACATCACCATGCAGCAGATCCGCTTCCCCGGCTCGGTTACGGCAGATATTTCCTGCGATCCTGATGTGAAAGACGTCCGGCTGCCGCTTCTTGTCATGTTTACGATCGTGGAAAACAGCTTCAAGCATGCGATGGATCTCTACAAGGAGCTTCGGATTACCATCAGCTGCAGAAAGGATTCCGAGGGCTGCCGGATCCGGATTACGGACAACGGGCCGGGATTTTCCGAAGAGGTGCTTGAGAACCGCAACGATCCGGACGCGGTCTTCAAGACCCGGAACCATATCGGGCTTTCCAACGCTTCGTATACAATGCGGCTGACCTATAAGAGGCCGGACCTGATGGTATTTTCCAACCTGCCGGAGGGCGGCGCCTGCGCGGACATCCTGATTCCCTTCGAAATAAAGGAGACGACATGAAACTTCTGATCTGTGACGACGATATTTCCACAATTGACGTGCTTCAGAGCCAGATCGACTGCCAGGAGCTCGGGATCAGCCGGATTCTCCGGGCTTACAACGGGGAAGTCGCGATGGACATCATCGCGAAGGAACTTCCGGAGCTGATTCTCTGCGACATCGAGATGCCGAAAAACACCGGCCTTGAGGTGCTTCGTTTTATCTACAACGAAGAACTTCCCTGCGAACTTTCCTTTATCACAAGTTTCGAAAGCTTTGAGTTTGCGCGGGAAGCCATCAAATACGGCGCTTCCCGGTACCTGACAAAGCCGCTGGATTTTGACGAAGTACAGGAAACCCTTTCGGATATGATCCGCTCCGTCCGACGCAAAAAGAAGGACAGCGGGATCGGCGAAGAGGACCTGGTGTTAAACGGCGTCTTCCGCCAGATCTGCGACGGGTATTTTGGGACGAACGAGAGCCAGATTGCGGCATTTCTGCAGCGGAACAGCGTGAAGTTTTCAGCGGATAGCCGTTTCCATGTTATCTATATCCTTGTGGATACCGAACCCGCGGTTTCCGCAGGCTGGGAGCGGGACGTTCTGAATTTCAGCGTTTCGCGGGTGCTGGAGGAGAAACTGACCGGACACATCGGAAATGCCTATACAATTTCCGAACGGCAGGGCCGTTTTGAGAAGCTGACCTGCCTGATTGACGCGGAACGGGAGAGCATCAGTGAACTGTTTTCGGTCTGCCAGGACGCGGTTTCGGTCTGCAGGGAGTTTTTCAATGTTTCCCCGGTCATGATGCTGGACGAATCGGTTTTGCTTTATGACCTGTTTTCGAGCAGCCAGGAGGCGGAGCAGCAGCTCTACCGGATGCGGATGCACCCGGGCCTTGTGTTTCTTGCATCTGATCATACGGAACAGGGGGAAGATGCGCCGCTGATCGGTGAGGAGCAGCTGATCCGCGCCCTGAGATCCCGCGACCGCAGCGGGTTTTTACGGATCGTTTCAGACTATGCGGACCGGATCGTTTATGAGAAGAAGCACGGGGAACAGATGCTCCGGGACGCCCATATCCGGATTATTGAAGCGAGCCGCGGGTACCTTGTCGACAACGGCATTCCGGGCATTTCGTTTTCCGAAGCGCCCGGGATCGATGAGGCCAGCCGGAACGCGGAGTATTCGATCCAGGATCTTCTGCATCTTGCGGAGGTCTGCTACGACGCGGTCATTGCGCTTTCCGAACGCAGCGCCGGATCGACGGATGCCGTGTATATTGTCAAGGACTACATCCGCCACCACTACCGGGAGGACATCAACCGCGATGATGTGGCAAACATCGCCTATGTGACGCCGAATTACCTTTCGAAGCTGTTTACGCAGAAAATCGGCATGAATATGCGCGAGTACATCAATTTGCTTCGCGTCAACGAGGCAAAACGGCTCCTTCTCACCACGGACGACAATATCAGCGATATCGCTTCGAACCTCGGTTACAACAACATTTCCTATTTTTCCACGGTATTCCGCAAAATCTGCGGGATGAGTCCGGCGGAATGGAGAGCAGGCAATGAAAAAGCGGATTGAACGGCTGATCGCCCAGTTCCGAAAAGACCGGGAGACGATCCGGAGCCTGCACGGGAAGAAGAAGCTGCAGTTTATATGGGATTATTATAAGATTCCGATTATCGTGCTTGGCTTTGCCGCAGTCGTTGCAGTTCTTGCGGTTCTCGTGCGGAGCCCCAAAAAAGATACGGCTGTGTATATCGTCTGGGTGAATGCGGTCTCTCAGGATGAAAACACCTACTTTGATGAGCTGCTGCACGAAGCAGACCCGGCCTTTTCGGAAAAGTTCACGGATCTCAATACCGGCTATTCCCTCGGGATAGAAGGAAATGAAGCGTCGGATGCGCAGACCCTGCAGGTGCTGGCGGCGCTTTTCGGGGTCGGGGATCTCGATATTTATATCGCGGACGAAACGTATTTTGACCGGTATGAGCGGAAGGATGCGTTCACAGACCTGTCGGAACTAATTCCTGAGGAACTCCTCACTGAGGCAGGGGAGCGAATCCGGTACCATGTTACGGAAAAGGGCATGAGAATCCCGGACGCCTACGTGATTACGGACGGATCCGGCGCGGGAAAAGCCGGGTATCTTCGGCCCGGGGAAAAGGCATACCTCGGAATTCTCGACAACGCACAGAATAAGGAAAATGCGGCAAAACTGCTGCAGGAAATGATCCGTTCCGACCTTGAATAGGCGGGACGGGTTTTTGATTCCCGGAACCGGTTTTTTGACGGCATACTTTTTCAAAAGCGGCCGGTGCTTTTTTGAAACAGCCCCCGGGGATTCGCGTTTTTTTGGAAAAGACCGCTACGAAAGGAAATGACTTTACGCTGCAAATTGCCGATAATATGGGTATTACAGCGGATAAAGGACAAATCCGCAATCTTTAAGGAGGAAACTTGATTATGATGAAGAAAGTTCTCGCGGTTCTTCTCGCTCTGGCACTTGTGTTTGGCCTTACAGCCTGCACGGGCACACCCGCAGAAACACAGGGAACCCAGAAGGAAGAAACCACAAAGGCTGCTGAGACTCAGAAAGCAGAGACTGAGAAGGCTGAAACCGAAAAGGCCGACACCGAAGCTGCTGAGACGGAAGGCGGAGACACGGAACCCGCTCCGGCAGGATCGGATGAGGCTTACTACTGTGAGCTGATACTCCCCGTCATGCAGCCGATTCCGGCACAGGAAGAAATTCAGCGCGTTGAAGATGCGATCAATGATCACATCCTGAACGACCTCGGCGTAACCGATGTCAAGATGCACCTGACATTTGCTTCCCTTTCGGACTACCAGACCAACATGTCCATGGACCTCGCTGCAGGCGCTGTTCATGACATCATCCTGGCATTCCCCTTCAACACCTGGCAGGCCAACGGCTACATGACCAACCTCGATCCGTATCTGGACAACGAGCTTGCAGGCGCGATGGGCGTTCTGCCCAAGGACTGGGATCTGTGCGGCAAGGTGGACGGCAGCATTTATGCAATCCCCTGCTACAAGGGCCTTTCCCTTTCCTGGAAGTGGTTCTATGACCATGCTTATGTAGACGGCGTTATCGATCCGTCCACTGTTACCGACCTCGACTCCCTCGAGGATGCGCTGACTGTTCTGAAGGAAAAATATCCGGATGAGCACTTCATCGTATTCCCGAACCAGCTGGTTACTCTTGAAAACTTTGTCGATCATACTTCTCAGATCGGCACCTACACCGCGACTGTCGGCGACGACACAACTGTAGTCAACTACTACGCAACCGATGCTTACAAGAGAGGCGTTGAGCGCGCTTACAAGTGGGTACAGAACGGCTGGTGTGATCCGGAAGGATCCAACAACACCCTCGGCCATGATGCACTGGTTCTTTCCGGCTCTGCAAAGGGCGTTATCATGGGCCATGCATACTCGATCGAAACCTGTGATGCGATGTTCGACGACAACTCCAAGGCGCATACCGAGAACGGTATCGACTTCGGCTGCGTACAGATCGGCATCTCCGATATGGCGACGAACGGCCTTGTTTACGGCGTTGCGTACACCTCTCCGAACCCGGCAGCTGCTGCGAAACTGATGAACATCATCTGGACGGATGAGTTTGTTGCTTCTGCTCTGATCTATGGTCTTGAAGGCGTATCCTATGTCTGGAACGAAGACCATACCTCCATCGAGTGGCCCGAAGGCCTGAACATGGGCACGGTTCCCTACTCTGCCCTGTATACCTGCGGCGCATTCGGCAACCAGTTCCTGCTTTACGGCATGGACAGCAACACCTCTGAATCCGACAAGCAGTTCATGAAAGACCTGATGGATCAGTCCTGGTATCCGAGACAGTTCGGCTTCACACCGTCTACCGAGAATGTACAGACTCAGGTTGCGGCAGTTGCGAACATCGTGAACCAGTACAACACCACACTGACCTACGGCGAAGAAGATCCGGCGGAAGTTCTTCCTGAATTCCTTGCAGATCTCGAAGCTGCCGGCATCAACGACATCGTTGCCGACTACCAGGCTCAGCTGGATGCATGGCTTGCTGAAAACGGCAAATAATCTGCCAAAAAGCCAGTAACTCCCCGGGATGCGGCCGTATAGCCGCATCCCGTACTATTCAGAATGAGAAAGGGAACATTCATGGCTAAGAAAAATGTGCCCGCATCATCCGTCTATGACGGGCTTTTGGCCCAGCGGAACAAAAAAAGCGCCAAGGCGACCTTTGCCGTCTACCTGCCGCTTTACCTGATGATGCTGCCTGGCTTTATTTATCTGATCTGCAACAACTACCTGCCGATGTTCGGCATTCTGATTGCATTTAAAAACGTCAATTTCTCAATTGGTGTTTTCAAGAGCCCCTGGGTCGGCTTTAAGAACTTTGAGTTCCTGTTTGCCACGAACGATGCTTTCCTGATGATCCGGAACACGCTTCTGTACAACATTGTATGGATTGCGATGGGCCTCGTGATTGCGGTTACGATCGCGATTTTCATGGCGGAGATTTCCGAGCGGAAAATCGCAAAGGTGATCCAGCCGATTATCTGCTTCCCTTCGATGATTTCGGCGGTTATCCTGTCCTACATCGTATACGGATTCTTAAGCACGAACTATGGTTTTATCAACCAGATCATGGGGACGAAGACCAACTTCTATACCAAGGCTCAGTACTGGCCATTCATTCTGACGATTGTCCATTTCTGGCAGAGCGCAGGCCAGAGCTCGATTATCTATATGGCGTCGATCGGCGGTATTGACAAGTCCATGTATGAGGCGGCACGAATCGACGGCGCCGGCAAGCTGAAGCAGATCCTCTATATCACGCTTCCGATGCTGCGGCCGATGATTATCCTGCTTCTCCTGCTGTCAATCGGACGAATCTTCAACTCCGACTTCGGTCTCTTCTACCAGGTCACGCTGAACAGCGGACGTCTCTACAAGACGACGCAGACGATCGATACCTACGTCTACCGGGCCCTGATGGAAATGAACAATGTCGGCATGTCCTCCGCGGCTTCCGTATTCCAGGCGATCATAGGGTTTGTACTGGTGCTCCTGTCGAACCTGATTGTCCGGCGGATCGATCCGCAGAGCGCGCTGTTCTAAGGAAAGGAGGTCGGATTCAATGGAAAAAGTCGTTGTCAAGAAATCCAAACACATTCCGGAGAAAGGCTTCCATTATACGGCCATGGGGCTGCTGATCCTTTTGGCGATCTACAGTGTCATTCCTTTCTTCCTGATGCTGGCAATTTCGATCTCTTCGGAAGCAACCCTTGCGAAAAACGGATATCAGTTCTTCCCGAAAGAGCTTTCCCTCGCGGCGTACAAATATCTGTGGGCGAAGCGGATCACGATCGGACGCTGCTACCTGATCACGATTGTCACGACCGTTGTCGGAACTGCCGTGAACCTGGTGCTGACCTCGCTGTTTGCCTACCCGCTGTCGCGGCAGGATTTCAAACACCGGAATGTCTTTGCGTTCATCCTGTTCTTTACGCTGCTCTTTAACGGCGGTTTAACCGCGACCTACATCGTCTGGACGAGAATCTTCATGATTAAGAACACGGTCTGGGCGCTCCTCGTACCGGGACTTTTAATGGGCGGCATGAACGTTTTGATGGTCCGGAACTACTACGCGGCAAATATCCCGTATGCGATCATTGAGGCGGCGCGAATCGACGGCGCAAATGACCTGAAGATTTACACCGGCATCATGGTGCCGCTGTCAAAGCCCGTTATGACGACGATCGGCCTGTTCGCGGCCCTCGGCTACTGGAACAACTGGACCAACGGTCTGTACTACATCAGCGATTCTAAGCTGTATTCCGTCCAGGTTTACCTGATGAAGCTGATGAACGATATCGCATACCTGAAGTCCTCCAGTTACGGCATGGAATCTGCACAGCTTGCAACCATGTCGTTCCCGACAGAAGGCGCCAGAATGGCAATCGCGATGATCGCGATCCTGCCGATCCTCATGGTCTACCCCTTCATCCAGAAGGAACTGGTCAAAGGTATGGTTGTCGGCGGCGTCAAGGGATAACACTTAAGTTAACTGAAAATTTTATACACGGAGCAATGCATGGGCGCCTTTAAGTACAATAATCCGGTGATCCGGATACTCATCAAAATCGCGAATCTGATCCTGGTGAGTCTGTACTGGGCGCTCACCTGCATTCCTGTGATTACGATTATGACATCCACTTCCGCGATGTACTACACGATCGCAAAAGTCATAAACGGCTCCGGAGACGGCGTCACAAAGGCGTTTTTCGGGGCATTTAAGGAGAATTTCAAAAAGGGGATATTATTGTCCCTCCTTGTCGCCGGGAGCGGCGCAATCCTTGCTTTTGACCTCTATTTCGGCTATAAAAACTTCTATCAGAGCGTTTTCCCGATGATTTATTTCTTCATCGGCGTACCGCTTGCAATTCTGTGGCTCTCGCTCATCATTTATCTGCCGGTTGTATTTGCCCGCTTCGACGGGACATTGGGTGTTATTCTTCAGCTGACAGCGTATTTTTCAAGCCGGAACATCCTTCGGACAATACTCATGATGGTTGTGATGATCATTGTGATTTTCCTCGTGGATTTCTATCCGATCCTTCTTCTGCTTTTGCCGGGACTCTATATGGACATTTTCCGGGGAAGCTGGGAACGGATGATCCAGAAATACCTGACAGAGAATGGATACACGGAGCCGGAGAAGGCTTCGGAAACAGAAAACGCGCCGGCAGAGCTTTCCGCAACCGAATGGGATGAGCTTTTCAAAAACAGGTAGGGCAGGACATTATGGCACAGCTTGAATTTCGCGATGTCGTAAAAATCTATCCCTTCGTTGATCTCAGGAAGCATCTTTTTGACCGGAAGAAGGCACAGAAATTCCTGCAGGAGCAGCGGCGGATGCCCTATACCACGAATGAAGGCGTTGTTGCGGTGCAGCAGTACAGCCTGTCGATTGATCCGGGCGAGTTTGTCGTTTTGTACGGGCCTTCGGGCTGCGGCAAGAGCACGGTACTTCGGATGATTGCGGGCCTTGAGGATGTGACGGCCGGGGAGCTTCTGATTGACGGGGAGGACATGGAAGGCGTCATGCCCGAGCTTCGGGATTTGTCGATGGTTTTCCAGGAGTATTCCCTGTATCCGCATTTCACGGTCCGCGAGAATATCGCCTTTCCCCTCAAAAACCTCCATATCCCGCGGGAGGAAGTCGACCGGCGCACGGATCTCATGATCCGGCTTTTGGAGCTTCAGAAGGTGCAGAATGAAAAACCGGCGACGCTTTCCGGCGGCGAAATGCAGCGGACGGCGATCGGACGGGCGCTCATCAAACGGCCGAAAATCTTCCTGATGGACGAGCCTTTTTCAAACCTTGACGCGCCGCTTCGGATGAAGCTTCGCGTGATGATCAAACGGATACACCAGGAGATCGGATCGACCTTCATCTATGTGACGCACGATATGCAGGAGGCGATGTCTCTTGCGACAAAGCTTGTCGTGATGAAGGACGGGATGATCGTGCAGGAGGGGACCCCTGCGGAAATCTACCAGAACCCCGCCGATACAGATGCGGCTTCGATGATCGGTTTTCCTGCGATCAATCTGTTTCCGGACGCCTGCGTGGTCAGAGACGACGGCCGCTGTATTCTGAGGCTTTACGGCAAGGAGTTCCCGCTTTCGGGCATTGATGCCAGTCTCCCCTGCGGGCCGGTGATTGCCGGCGTACGGCCGGTGCATTTTGATGCATATCATGATGCCGGGTCGGAGCGGGATGAACGGATCCTCTGCACGGTTCTGATGCGGGAGCCTGTCGGGAAGGAAGTGCATTACACGCTCCAGGCTGCGAAAGGGCCCGAAGAGAGGCCTGAGATCCGCGTTGTCGTAAAGGCAGAGGAAGAAGGGCCGGCCCTGATCCCCGGACAGGAGCTCTGGATCCGCCCGCGGGTGAAAGAGGTTTTCCTTTTTGACCCGGAGACGGAGGAACGGATCGGATAAAGAACGATCAAGATTTATAACATAAAGGAGATTCATTGTGATGCGAAAAGAATTTGAACGCTGCACCCCGGAATCGGTAGGGATTCCTTCCGAGTCCATTGAAAAGCTGTTGGATGCCCTCGAGGAGGGCTGGACCGAACCCCATGGCCTGATGATCATGCGTGATTCGAAGGTCTGCGCCGAAGGCTGGTGGGCGCCGTATGCGCCGGGCCTGATTCACGGTTTGCAGTCCCACACCAAGACCTATGCCGCGACGGCAGTCGGTATCGCTGTTACCGAAGGCATCCTGAAGCTGACAGACCGTGTGATCGACATTTTCCCGGACCGTGCCCCGAAGGATCCTTCCGAGAATCTGAAGCTTCTTACCGTCCGCGATGTGCTGTGCATGGGCTGCGGCATGGAAAAGATGCCCTTTAACGGCGTCGACTGGATTGACCAGTTCCTCGCAACGCCGGTTGTGCACAAACCCGGAACGGCTTTCATGTATAATTCCACGGGCTCGACACTTCTCGGCGCCATGGTCCGCGAAAAAACCGGACTCGGCCTGATCGATTACCTGAAGCCGCGGCTTTTCGACAAGATCGGCATTGACGCTGCGAATCTGAAGTGCATCTGCATGGAAGACGGTATGGAAATGGGCGGCGGCGGACTTTATGCGACGACCGAAGACAATCTCCGGCTGATGAAACTCTATGCGGACGGCGGCGTGTGGGAAGGCGAGCGCATCCTTTCCGAGGAATATGTGAAGCTTGCGACGACCCTTCAGAATGAATCCGCAACCGAGCGCGCTGTGAATCCCCCGGCGGAGGACAACTTCGTCGGCTACGGCTTCCAGATCTGGATGTGCCGTCCCGAAGGCGTTTACCGTGCTGACGGCGCGATGGGCCAGTTCACGATTGTATTCCCGAAATACAATATGCTTCTTGCAATCACCGAGAATGCATCCGGCTCAACCGGCGGTGTGATGCCCCAGAAGGCACTTGACACGATTTGGGAATGGTACTACAGCCTTCCGGATCCGTCTGTGACCGAGCTTCCGGAAAACGAAGCCGCGTCTTCGCATCTTGCGCGCCGCATGTCAATGCTTGCGCTGCCTCGTCCGAAGCGTTCCCCGCTTTCCCCGCTGCAGGATTCTGTGGCCGGATGGTACGATGTGACAGACGGGTATCTTGCGTTCAAGCAGGTCAACCCCTTCATCCGCGACGCGAAGACCGACGGCGGCAAGAAACTTCTGATCTCGTTTGATCCGCACGGCGTGACCTTCACCACCGTCCGCGACCCGGAAAACGGAGAAAAAGTGATTGTCGCCGCGATGGACGGCTCCCGGAAGGAAAACACCGTCGACGGCCTTGCTTCGATTGCGCTCGCGAGTGCCGAGTGGGTTTCCGACAATGTGCTGAAGCTGACGCTTCGGATGGTTGAGACCTGCAATGAGCAGTATTTCGACTTCACCTTTGACGGCGATGACCTGAAGATTGAAGTATACAGCAACCACGTCTTCGGCCCGATGCGGAAAGATGTTGTGACCCTGAAAAAGGCATAAGAACAGCACTTCAGACAGAAATCCGAACGGATATCCGCGGGGCAAAACCCGCGGATTTTCCTTGCCGTTGCGAAAACGCAGAAAATGTGTTATACTAAAAATAACGGAGAAGAGAGATATTTGAGGAAGGCCAGAATGAAGTATCAGATTTTGATGGATGTTTCCGGAGACGTGGATGCCGGATTCGCAAAGGAACACGGAATTGGTTTCCTGCCGATGGGCTATACGCTTCGGGAGGAGGACCGGATCTGCGCCGGGATGGAGCCCCGGGAAATCCTGAAGGCTTTTTATGACGGCCAGCGGGAAGGAAGCCTGACGCAGACGACACAGATCACGCCGATCCAGTACGAGGAGCTTTTTGAGCCGTACCTTGCGGCCGGGCAGCCGATCCTGTATCTCTGCCTGTCAAGCGGCCTGTCCTCGACCTTCGAATCCGCAAATCTGGCGGTTTCGGGGCTTCGGGAGAAGTATCCGGATCTTCCGGTTCTCCCCGTCGATACACTTGCCGCAACCGGCGGCATGGGGGTCCTTGCGGAGCGCGCTGTACGGAACCGGGAATGCGGGATGGAGATCCGGGAGAATTATGAGGACCTTCTTCGGGCAGTGAAGCATATCCGGCATTTCTTCTTTGTCCAGGATCTGATGTATCTGAAGCGGGGCGGTAGAGTCAGCAGTGCGGAGGCGGTTCTCGGGACAGCACTGAATATCCGCCCGGTTATGATGATTGACCCCGTGGGTAAGCTTCAGGTGATTGATAAAAAACACGGAACAAAACAGGCAGTCCGGGCCGTAGTCCAGGCTTTCGAGAAGTATTATGACCCTGATTCGGGCGATGTGGTCTATATTACGGACGGCGATTCGGAGGAAAGTGCCGAAGCCGTGCATCAGGCTCTGAGAGAGGCTTTTCCGGATGCAGTGATCCGCCGGATCGGGCTTTCACCGATCATCGGCGCGCATACCGGCCCGGGGGCTCTGACGCTGGATTTTATCGGGAAATAAATACTGGAAATACGCAGAAACAGATCCGCCGTTGTAACCCTGAATAAGGAGTACAGCGGCGGACCATTTTTTGTAAGTATCCTTCAATTTCAGTTCAGGATTCCCTTGAACGACACCAGCTTCTGCTGGGTCATTTCCTCGAGCGTGATGACTGCGCCTTCGCGGCCGACACCGGAGTACTTATATCCGCCGAAGGGCTGGTGCGCGAGCCGGTAGTTTCCGGTGCCGCCGATGATGCAGGCGCCGGCCTGGATGCCGTTCGCAACCTTCAGGGCAGTGGCCATGTCGGAGGTGATGACGCCGGATGAGAGCCCATAACGGGTCTGGTTTGCGATCTCAAGTGCATCTTCCATGCTGTCAAAGGGGATCAGCGGCCAGACAGGACCGAAGCATTCCTCATCCTTCGCGATATCCGCATCCCGCGGGGTAACGATCACGGTCGGGTCGATAAAGGCGCCGTCCCGGTGTCCGCCCGTAAGGAGCTTTCCGCCCTGTTCAATCGTGCGGTTGATCTGGCGCTCCACTTCGATTGCGTCCGCTTCCCGGATACAGGGACCCATTTCGGTTTTGGGATCCGCCGGATCGCCGACCCGTACCTTTTCGAGGCGGGCAGCAAGATCGGCGGCAAAGCGGTCGAAAATGCCGCGCTGCACCAGGAAACGCTTTGAAGCGCAGCAGGTCTGGCCTGCATTTCCGATCCGACCCGAGATAGTTTCATCGAGGGCTTTTTCGTAATCCGCGTCGTCGAAAATGATCAGAGGATCATTTCCGCCCAGTTCCAGTGAAACCGGACGCAGCGATTTTGCGCAGGATTCGGCAAGTGAAATGCCGACTTCGGTCGAACCGGTAAAGCTGACCGCAGCGACCCGCGGGTCTTTTGCGGCGGCAGCGCCGATCAGGGATCCGCGGCCGGTCAGACAGCAGACCGCTTTCACGGGAACGCCCGCATCATACAGAAGCTTCACAATCATAATCGCGGAGCGGGGCGTTTTGCTGGAGGGCATCAGCACGACCGAGTTCCCGGTGACAAGCATCGGCGCAAGCTTATGCGCAGCGAGCTCACAGGGATAGTTAAAGGGTACGATATTCGCGAAGACGCCGAGAGGCTCGTGGATCGTGAATGCCACGTCACCCTGGGAGCGCGGCTCCGCGTTGTAGGGGAGCGTTTTTCCGTAGAATGTGTAGGCTGCTGCGTTGTAGATGCGGAAGATTGCTGCGTTCGCATAAACCTCGGTGCGGCACTGTTCGATCGGCTTGCCGCCTTCTTCGCACATCACTTCTGCGATTTCTTCCACATTGTCCTCGATCATCACACAGTAGCGCTCCAGGATGCGGATCCGTTCGTGAAGCGGCACTGCGTTCCATTCCTTTTGGCCTTCGACCGCAAGCGCAATCGCACGGTCCAGATCTTCGAGGGTTCCGGCGGGTACGGTATCGACGACCTGCCCGGTTGCGGGATTGACGACGTCAAAGGTTTTTTTGTCGGAGGCGTCACAGAAGACGCCGTTCA
>CADCPV010000346.1 GCA_902803345.1 uncultured Eubacteriales bacterium
CTGCGCATTTCCATAAGAAGGCGCAACATCAAAATAATTAACGCCCTGATCAATCGCCCAGGAAACATATCGGTCCGATGCCTCCTGTCCTTCCGAAGGATAATCCGTTCCGCCGTAAAATCCTGCCGAGACGATTCCGCCGTAGGAAACAGCCGAAATATTGATGCCTGTGCTGCCTAATTTTCTGTACTTCATAATCTGCCCTCCTGTGCTGTTTTGCTGTTCCGCGTGATTCTATTCGTTTTTCAAGTTTCCTTCTTTGTTCTCCGTTATCATAAATGCTTCATACATCCCCGGAAGGTCAAAAAGCAATTCCGAACTGCCCTCCGATACCACAAATGTACCCTCTTTCTTCAGTCTTTCCGCTTTTACCGGGCCCGGAAGCAGCACCCGGATCTTCGCAATCGAAAGCGGTGCGGAAAATGTCGTCCCGTTAAACCCGCTGAGGTTTATGAACTGGAGAAGAAGCCGGTTTTCATCAATCCGGTCGCAGAAAAACTCCACACAGGGAGGCGCCTCAACCCGGATTATCTGGAGATCCGGACGAAGATACCGCATCAGATCCAGCAGAATCTCCCGGAAATCCTCGTATCCATGGCTGTAATACAGCGTTCCTAAAAGCCACGGCAAGTAAAGGTTCTTTCCTCCGTACACCGCTGCCATACTGCTGTCTGTTATCTCGTGCCCGAAACATCGCTCCGGCGGACCATACATCGCGGATCTTATGAGCGGGAGAATCGGTTCAGGATTTTCCGAATGCATTTCGTACGCTTCCCTGTCGAGATAAATCCAGTCTCTTTTCGGGAAGGAGCGGAAAATGGCCTTCGGCTCCGTCAGAAGATAACTCCCGCGAACCGGTTCAATCTTTTTCCCGAGACGGACACCGAAAAGCTGTAACAGGAAGTCCGGATCTTCCCGGAAAGAAGCGCCTGTACTGACAATTCCGGCTTTCGTCCGAAGAAGTGCATTCTGAAGTCTCTCTGACCGGATATGAGAGATCCCCGGCAGGATTACCAGCTGATACCGGTCCAGAATATCCGAAATCCTGTCCTCTTCCTCCGAAGATACCACATCGAAAAGAAGATGTGCTTCTTTCAGTATCCGGAAGATTCCCCGGTACTCTGTCTGTGAAGAAGCACGTACGAGAAGGATTTTTGCTTCCGATTTCATCCCGGAAAACAGATCCTCATACTGCCTGTGAAAGTGAAAAACTTCCCGGACCGCTTCGAAATTCTCCCGGTCCGGGTAATCCGGGAAAGATCCGATGATGCACCAGTCCAGATTGGAACCGTTTGCCATGTTCTGAAGCAGGCGGAGTTTCGTCAGGTATTTTGAAACGCCCATGAAGCGATATGGAATGTCGACAGCATTGATCGCAACATTGGAACTGACTTTGTCGGGATAAGTGCCCCGTACGACAGATGTGTTGTCAGACGCCGAGTAAACCCAGAAAGGATATGGGCGGTCCACAGCAGAATTGGATTCGCTCCTGATGATATCGATCTCATCCGGGCTGTAGGTACTGACGGCGATTTCCGGATTGACCGCCTTTACTGTCCGCCGGATCTTCTGCAGCATGTCCCGTACGGTATACTGTTTGAATTCCGCATATTTCCGATAGGCTTCATCCGCAGGATCCTCTTCTTTCGGAAGTTCCATCCCGGAGTATTCGAAAAACCGTCTCCGGCAGTTTTCACACTGGCAGATACCGACATAGTTTCCGTCATAGTCCCGGACCTGATAGCCAAACATATTGAAAAAGATGCCGTCAACCGGGTATTTCCGGACGATTTCCCCGATGATTTCCATCGTCAATTCCTGCTGATACGGACCGTTGATACAGGTCGCCGCCGTATCATTATAGAGGATCGGTTTTCCTGTAAGCGACCGGGAGAACCACTCCGGATGAGTCTCAAGAAAATTGACATGTGCCTTACTGACATCAAATCGCGCAATCACGCGGATTCCGTTCTTATGGCATTTTTTGAGAAGCTCTCCGAATTTGTCTCCCTGTAAATACGGGGTTCTCCGCTGGAACGGCTGCTCTGTCTCTGTAAAGGCGCTGATTCCGCCGCAGCCGAGCTGCACGACGTTCGCACCGAAGTCAAGAAGCCATTTCACCTCCAGCTCCGCGTCCATC
>CADCPV010000347.1 GCA_902803345.1 uncultured Eubacteriales bacterium
CCGGTCTGGGAGAAGTATGACGGCTCCTTCAATGCGAATATCCTCGGAAACGATACGCATACGCTGACGCCTGAAGAGCAGGAGAAGTACCGTTATTACTACGAAAAACTGGATTCCGGCAAGGCAACGCACCGCGTATCCTTACGGGGACTGCCGAAGTTATAAGAAAAGATGATTCAGAAGCCCTGATCCCCTGAGTACCTGAATGCGGTGTCGGGGGACAGGGCTTTTGATATGAACAGAAGAGAAAGACAGAGGAAAGTTATGGCAAAGTGGACGCTGACATGGGGCTTTACCCCCATTGATTTTAATACGAACAAGGGAACGCTTGAGGATCATACGGTTCAGACCGTGATCCAGAACAACCTGAACGGGGACAAGGTGAAGCTGAAATTCTTCAATGTCTACGGTCCGGAGGATCTTATAATCGAGCATGCGGCCGTGCAGACCGTGAACCAGGAGACCGGCAAAAAGTCCGGCTATGTCCTTCTGAAAAAGGACGGAAACGAGAAGATTGTGGTTCCGGTCGGGGAGCAGTTCTACAGCGATGAGGCTGAGATTCCGGTGAAATACAACGACAATCTCGTGATCTCCCTGTATTTCAAGGAGAAAACGGATGTGCGGACCTTCGGTCTGTCGAACCTCGGCCTGACCTGGCTCAGTTATATCCGCGGCGGCGATTTCCTTTCGGGAGAACCGCTTCGAATGGGTTTTGGCGCAATGAAGCCGGACTTCGGTCCTGCGATCAACGCGAAGGCGATCGGATTCTCCAATGTCGCAGTGCATACGGATGACGATGTAAAGCTTATCGGATTCTTCGGCGACTCGATTACCCACATGGGTTACTACACGGGACCGCTTGTCAAGATGCTGTATGAAAAGTATCCGGGCAAGGTTTCAGCCGTAAACGCCGGCATTTCCGGCAACCGGATCCAGCGCAGCTACCCGAAATTCCCGGGCGAAGGCGGCGGCCATCAGTTCGGTATCGCCGGAAAGGACCGTTTCCTTGACGATCTGTATCTGGATGCGGCACCGGACATTGTCTACCTGATGCAGGGCGTCAATGACACCTCACACAGCATTCTCGGCCGGGAGCTTCCGATTCCGACGGCGGAGGAAATCTACGGGGCGCTTCAGGAAGTGATCAAAATGGCGCATGATCGGGGCAGCAAGGTCTATATCGGGACGATTTCTCCCTTCGGCATCAAGGGCGAAGCGTGGCGGCCGCAGGCGAATGATATCCGTCTGAAGCTGAACGAACTGATCCGGGCAGGAAAAGACGCGGACGATATGATCGATATCGATGAGCTTCTCCGGGACCCGGATGAACCAAACTCCATGCAGGAGGGAACGAATTTCGGCGACGGCGTCCATCCGAATATTTTCGCCGGAACGAAGATGGCAAAGGCAATTTTCAACAAGTGGTTCAGGGAGGGACTATGATTCCGTATATCAAAAAACAGAAAACACTGAAGGACGGGAGCATTATTTATACGCTGCCCTTCGGAACACATGAAGGCTATTATTATTTCCCGGCGAATGACTGCCGCCCGAACCTGATTAATTACGGCTTTACCGGCCCGACCTTCCTTGTCATCCCGGATGGAAAGATTTCGGCAAAAGACGCTGTGAAGCTTGCGGATGAGACGGGACTGAAGGATCTTGCCGCAAGAAACGGTATGGGCATCAGCTTCCTGCTTCCGAACGGCTACAGCTGGGCAGATGATCCGCAGGGCGCCTATGAGGAGTTCGCGGACAGCCTGATTATTGCGCGTGACAATTTCTACAACGGTCTCGGAACCGTGATGCATCCGGAAGACCACGAGAAGATTGAGTACGGTATTCTCGGCGCAGTTGTACGGCTCTATGTCTATGCATTTGGTTCCGGTGCGGATTATGTTGCAAAATATTATATCAAGCCGGTGCAGAAAAAGGTGATTCTCGGAGATCTCGGACGTTCCGACATTTCCATGACCTGCGTAACTCTCCAGGGCGGAACAGTGCTTCCGGCTGCGGAGAAGAATGACCTGCATGTCTGCTCAGTCGGAAACACCCCCGAATACAATAAGATTCTCCGGAAGAACTGCGCGGAGCTGATGACGGCGGATGAGCTGGATGTGGAAGGCCAGTATAAGGAAATCATGGGCCAGTGGAAACGCTGGGCAGGCGCCGTCCGCCGCGTCGTAAACTACGACGAAGCAGGCATTGCGCAGATTCCGGAATCGGCAATTGTCCCGGTTTCTCCGGACAACCCGGCCTTCCCGCGCCGTTTCGGCCCGCCCGTGAAGGAGCACAAGATCGGCTATGTGACTTTCTACGATGAGAACCTGGATGTGAAGCATGAAAAGCATCCGCTTGTCTTCGTGTTCCACGGCGGCGGAGACTCTTCTCTGGCGACTTCCCTGATCGCCGAATGGCCGGAGATCGCGAAGCGGGAGGGCTTCATTGTCGTCGCGCCGGAAGCGCATATGGGCATTACGGCAACAGAAGTCATCGCACTTTTGGAGCATCTGAAAGAAGAATACGCTATCGATGAGGAGAAGGTCTACTCGACCGGTTTTTCGATGGGCGGCGGCAAGAGCTGGGATCTTTATGAGCAGTATCCGCAGTATTTCGCGGGGATCGCGCCGATGGATGCGACCGGCATCGCGGTGCAGGGCGCGCGGCTTCTGGATCCGGAGAAGAGCAATCAGGATGTGCTGGTTCCGATGTTCTATATCGGCGGCTGTGCGTCTCCTTTGCCGGAGCTTCCGAAGCACGGCGAAGCCTCCTGCGAACGCTTCCGGTATCTTGCGCGCGTCAACCAGTGGAAGCAGGGATCGGAGATCAACTTCGAGGATAAGGAGAACTGGGCCGATCCGGAGATCTGTCTCGTCGGTGAAAAGGTGGAGCACCTCTCAGATGAGGTCTTCCCCCAGAGCGATTATGTGCTGCATTCCTTTGAGAGCACAGACGGCAATGTATATACACAGATCATGGCGGTCACAAACCACCAGCATGAGCTGCGCCGCTTCACGAACGAGTGCTGCTGGAATTTCCTGAAGCACTTCCGCAGGAAAGCAGACGGCAGGATTGTCATCGAGTAAAGTCGTGAAACTCGCCTGCAGGATCGTGCTGTGATATATGAAGACAGGTCCCTTGCTGCGCACCGGAAGGTATGCAGCGAGGGATCTGTTTTTATATCTGCCATAAAAATTTTTACAGGATTCTTCCTTCGGTATCCTTGAAGAAGCGGTCGCAGTCCCGGGCGGTAAGCTCAGGCATTTCATCCGCCCCGCCGTGTCCGAGATGCTGGTACAGAAGGAGCTGACCGCCGGGAATCGTCTGTGCGGTCTTTAGTGCGCGCTCCGCCGTGCATAAAGGATCCAGGCCGCCTTCCCAGATCAGGACCGGGAATGGGATTTTCTTCAGGTGTTCAAAGTAGTCTTCGTCGGATGTCGCATTGCAGCCGGTCATGTCGCCTCCCATCGGCACACAGAACTCTTCAGCAGAACGGTGCATCAGGATATCGGTGTGCTCTTCCCAGTTTGACTGCCGCCGCGCAAGACGCTGTGGGTTTTCGGTGGGCCATTTTTCGATCCAGGCACGTTTCGAAAGCTCCTCGTAATTGCCCACAAGATGCTGTACTTCATCAAGCGTTGCCCGGTGCGGCTCGGGAAGCTTCGAGCGGTCCATATAGCCGCCGCAGCCGTCGCAGCAGACGAAGGCGCGCACCATTTCAGGCCGGTTGAAAGCCGCATACCAGCCGCCCCAGTTGCCGTGCGAGATGCCGGTATAATAGAAGGACTTGATGCCCATGGCTTCCGCAAAACGGATCAGGTCCTGCCCCCAGAGATGCACGTATTCGCGGGGTTCGCCGTCGAAATAGTGCGTGGACTGGTTGTAGCCCCTCATGTAGATCAGGAAGCAGTGGTAGTCATAGGGCGGCTGCCCCAGAAGCGCCATGTGGGAGTCCTTGAAGAAAAAGTTCTGCGTCGAAAGCAGGTATTTGTCGCCGCTGCCGTACTCCCGGTAGGCCAGTGTTACATCACCGAGATCAATGGTTTTAACTTCATGCATGAAAATTCACCTCACTTGAAAGAATGAAAATGGTTTTTTGTTTCTGATGCAAGTCTAAGAAAACATCCCGTGCTTCGCAAGAATGAATCAAAGATTTGTTTTCAAATATGTATCATGAAGGACAGGACGCGCGGAATCAACCTTTGACAGATGCCGAATCCTGTGATAAACTGAAACAAATACAACCGAATCGGGCAGGAGGAACGAACTCCATGAAAATCAGTGTATTTTATCATCATGTACGCATGGCTGCAGAGCAGCAGGGCGTGACACTGGAAGAAATGATGCGGCGGGTCAAGGCGCTCGGCATCGATTACCTGGAGATGGATTTGGAGGTTGCGGATCGGATTGAGGAAACTGCGGAGCTCCTTCGGCGGACCGGTCTTCAGGTCTCGAATGTCTGCGTTTTCTATCCCTGGGCGAAAGATCCGGACAATATGCTTGACGATATTCAGATCCGCATGGCCAAAGCCTTCGGATCGGACAAAATCATGCCGATTCCGGGATTTTACAGCTCGGAGGAAAAGGATCCGCAGGAACTCGCGAACATGCTTCAGGGCATGAAAACTCTTGCAAAAAAGGCACAGGATGAAGGCCTTCGGATCTGCATCGAGGATTTTGACAATGCGCTTTCACCGATCGCGACGATCGCTGGCATGCAGTATTTCCTGAAGCGGATACCAAACCTCTGCGTGGCATTTGACACCGGAAATTTCCATTTTGCCTGTGAAAGCGTACTTCACGCGTACGACCAGCTTTTCAATCATATCATCCATGTGCACCTGAAGGACCGTGCAGACAGCAAGCGTCCCGGCACCCCGAAGGAGAAAATCGATGGGACCTTCATGTATCCCTGCGCAGTCGGCGATGGCGATCTGCCCTTAAGCATCGTCATCGATGATCTTCAGGAGCGGAAGTACCGTGGGATTTTCACTGTGGAATTCTATGAAGTAGCGGATTACTGGAAAGCAATTCAGGATTCCGTAAATTATGTGAAGCTTTTTGCATAAAGTTTTTCTCAGGAGGAACATTCAGTTTGGCAGAGATCAGGGCATTTCAGGCGATTCGGCCTCAGGAAGGACGGGCTGAAGTCGTTGCAGCGCTTCCCTATGACGTTTATAACCGCCAGGAGGCGCGGGAGGAAGCACGGCGGCACCCGTATTCCTTTTTGAATATTGACCGGCCGGAGACGCAGTTCCCGGAGGATCAGGACATGTACGCGCCTGAGGTTTACCGCAGGGCAGACTGGCTGATGCGGGAATGGCGCATGCGCGGGATTTTTGTGCAGGATGAAAAACCCTGTCTGTATATCTATGCGCTGACGATGGACGGACGGACGCAGACCGGGCTTGTAGCCTGCTCTTCGGTGGACGATTATCTGACGGGCGTCATCAAAAAGCATGAAAATACGCTTGCGGAAAAGGAACAGGACCGGATCCGCCATATTGACCGCTGTTCGGCGCAGACGGGGCCGATTTTCCTTGCGTACCGGGACGACCGGGTAGTGGACATGATTATCGAGCGTGAGAAGAAAAATGATCCGCTGTACGACTTTGTGTCGGAGGACCGGATCCGCCATACTGTCTGGCGTATTTCGGATACGGGCTCGATTCAGGCCCTGCAGTTTGCGTTTACACAGATTCCGAACACCTATATTGCGGACGGCCATCACCGGGCGGCTTCAGCGGTCCGGGTCGCGGGAATGCGGCGTCTGTCCTATCCGGATTATGATGGGACCGAGGAATTCAACTGGTTCCTGTCGGTACTTTTCCCCGAATCACAGCTCCGGATTTTTGATTACAACCGGGTCGTAAAGGATCTTCAGGGGCTTTCAAAAGAAGAATTTCTGGAGAAGGTCTCGGAGAAGTTTGACGTGACGTATGAGTCCGGCCGCGGCAATCCGTTTCGTCCGCAGGAAAAGGGCGAATTCGGCATGTATCTCGAGGGGGCCTGGTACCGGCTCAGGGCAAAGCTGGAAATCCGTTCGGATGATGCGGTCGATGGCCTGGATGTATCTGTTCTGCAGAACCATCTTTTGGGACCAGTTCTCGGGATCGGGGACCCGCGTACGGACTCCAGAATCGGTTTTGTCGGCGGCATCCGGGGTCTTTCGGAACTGGAAAGAAGGGCAGATACGGATATGAAGGTCGCCTTTTCGATGTATCCGACCTCGATGGAGGAACTGTTCCGGGTTGCAGATCAGGGAAGGCTGATGCCCCCGAAGAGCACCTGGTTCGAGCCGAAGCTTCGGTCGGGGCTTCTGATCCATGAGTTTGAGCGGTAAAGAGTTGTTCGGCGAAGGCCAAAGGCTGAAAGCCGTGGTATTTCATATGATATGTATCATGAAAAAGGAGGAAAGTGATGGGACTTTTTGACAGTCTGAAAAGAAATGTGGAACAGAGTGCGAAGAGCGCGGTAAACCGCGGGATCCGCCAGGGCGTCAACAACGCTGTGAACGGAGCAGTCAATCATGCAGTAAACGGGGCAGTCAACAATGCCGTCAACAGCGCCGTAAATAACGCGAGAAATGCTGCAGGAAATACAGTTCGGGAGATCAGCTTCCATACGCTGCCGGCGAGCCTTGCGGAGATGCAGGCGCTTCCGGAAGCAGCGCTCACGGATCCGTTTGCGGTAGCCGCATTGACGGTTGTTGCGCTGAATGAATATACGATCAACAAAGATGTCGCGCTTCAGATGCTGGATTTTCTGAACGGACCGAACGATGTGTCGCAGTCCGATATCCAGTTCCTCCGCGACCGCGTGATGGACGGACATACATATGTTGCCCGCTCTTATTTCAAAGGCGCGACGCCGGACAACAACTATACGCCGACGATGCCCTACACGGTAACGGTCATGCAGAATGCCTACAGCCAGCGTGCAGAGAATTACCTGACCCTTTGGCTGTATTCGGGCGGTGCGGATTCGCCGCGTGAGGTGCAGCTTCGTCTGAAACCTTCCACCGGACAGTGGTTCGCGAATATGTGGAACGGGCTTCTCAGCGGAATCCGTATGCCGAAGGCGGATGATCCCTGGGCGTAAGGAAACAGACAGGGCTGTCTGAACCGCCGCAGCGGCTCACGGGAACCGTATCGCAGAACTTGCCTGCGGGATTGC
This sequence comes from uncultured Eubacteriales bacterium, assembly GCA_902803345.1. The sequence goes on from CADCPV010000347.1 coordinate 7,177, forward strand.
ATTCCCTCCTCGGTGACGGTTCCAGGTCACCTCGGAAGGAACGCAATAACCCTCGGCTCGGGAAGATGCTCTGCCTGTGATACCCGGTCTTTCGGCGATCCGCCGCAGCGGCTCATCTGATACAGAACCGGACATCAAAGACAACAACGAAAGGAAGGACAGAATCATGGTTGATGTACACGGAAAATGGGCGCTGATAACCGGCGCGTCGCGCGGAATCGGGTATCTGACCGGCCGCTTCGGATCGAAGACATCGCAGGGGCAGTCGGAAGAAGCGAATCATACCTCACGAAACTGTTCCGGCGGGAATTTTCGATGAGCCCGGGGGATTATGTCCGCTCGGCCAGGATTGACGCCGCGAAGGAGCTTCTTCAAAGCGGCAATATGCCGCTCAGCCGGATTGCCTATTCGCTTGGTTTTTCGAGCCAGGCACATTTTTCCAGTGCATTTAAGAAGGATACCGGCATTTCGCCCGGCAAATGGAGAAACAGATAAAACCACACAAAAAAACGGGGCAGGTACAAAAACCGGTACCTGCCCCATTTTTCGGGAAATTCGATTATCGTACTGTTACTTCCGGATCACTTTCACACGGATGACATCCGGATTGTGACGGATCGCGGCGATCGCGGCATCCGAGACATCGCTGTCCATGTCGAAAATACACCAGGCGTAGTTTCCGCGGGACTTACTGACCATGTCGGAAATATTGGCTTTCGCGGAACCGAGCATCGCGGTCAGCGTGGAGATTACGTTCGGGACGTTCTTATGCGCAACGCAGACGCGGGCGGGCTTTGTCGCCGGGCCGAGCGTGACAGCCGGGAAATTCACGGAATTCGTGATATTGCCGTTCAGGAGGAAATCCGAGAGCTCCTGCGCAGCCATAATCGCACAGTTCGTTTCGGACTCTTCGGTGGAAGCGCCAAGATGCGGGAAAGCAATGACATTTACGGTGTTGACGATTTCATGGTTCGGAACATCGGTCACGTATTTGCGGAGCTTTCCGGACTCCAATGCTGCTTTGACATCTGCCGTTACGACAAGGCCGGCGCGGGCGAAGTTCAGAAGCACGGCGCCGTCTTTCATTTTCGAGATTGCGCTGGCGTTGATGTAGCCCTTCGTGTCGGGCATTTCCGGAACATGGATCGTTACGTAATCCGCCTGTGCATACAGTTCATCGAGGCTGTTCGTGAGCTCGACTGAACGGCTCATCATGAGTGCGTTGTGTACGGAAATGAAGGGATCGTAGCCGATGACGCGCATCTTGAGGCCGATTGCAGCATTTGCGACAAGTACGCCGATTGCGCCGAGGCCGATGACGCCGAGGGTCTTGCCCTGGATCTCGGTGCCGGCAAATTTGCTCTTCGCCTTTTCCATGGACTTTGAGATATTTTCGTCGTCAAGGTTGTCGTCAACCCACTTCATGCCGCCCTTTGCGTCACGGGCAGCAAGGATCAGTCCGAGGACCAGAAGCTCCTTGACGCCGTTCGCGTTTGCGCCGGGGGTGTTGAATACGACAATGCCCTGTTCTGCGCAGCGGTCTACCGGGATGTTGTTGACGCCGGCGCCTGCGCGGCCGATGGCCTCGAGGTTCTCCGAGAACTGCATGTCGAGCATGGATGCGGAACGCACAAGGACCGCATTCGCTTCTTCGATATTGTCGGTTTTTTCAAAATCAGCGGGCAGTGCATCAAGGCCGGCCTGCGCGATATTGTTTAAAGTAATATATTTCATTTCGGATTCCTTTCTTCTGCTCTCTCAAAGCACGCATGGCTCCGTACTTCGTACTCTCGCCATGCTGCAGCCATTCGCATTCCGCAGCATACTGCTTCATGCTCATGTCTGACATTCGCCACAAACTTTGGTCTGCCATATCAATCTGTCAGACCAAAGTATTGGGCTCATTGCTTTTACAGATTTTCCTTTTCGAACTTCTCCATGAATGCGACGAGATCTTCGACGCCCTGCTTCGGCATTGCATTGTAGATCGATGCGCGCATGCCGCCGACCGTGCGGTGACCCTTCAGGTTCTCGAAGCCGGCTGCCTTGGACTCTGCAACAAACTTCGCATCCAGCTCTTCATTGCCGGTGATGAACGGAACGTTCATGATCGAACGGGAAGCCTTCTCAACGGTACCCTTGAACAGCTTGCTGTTGTCCAGGAAATCATAGAGAATCTGTGCCTTTTCGACGTTCTTTGCCTTCATGACCTCGAGACCGCCCATGTTCTTGAGCCACTTGAATACCTTTCCGCAGATATAAATGCCGTAGCAGGGAGGCGTATTGTACATGGAGCCGTTGTCCGCATAGGTCTTGTAGCGCATCATGGTGGGGGTGCCCGGAAGCACGTCCTCGGTAATCATATCCTCGCGGATAATGCCGATCACGACGCCTGCGGGGCCGACGTTCTTCTGCACGCCGCCGTAGACATAAGCGTATTTTGTGACATCCATCGGCTCGGAAAGAAAGCAGGAAGAGATGTCTGCGATCAGGTTCTTGCCCTTCGTGTTCGGAAGCTCCCAGAACTTCGTGCCGTAGATGGTGTTGTTTTCACAGATATAGACATAGTCCGCATCCTCGGAGATCGGAAGATCCGAGCAGTCGGGAATATAGGAGAAGGTCTTGTCAGCAGAGCTCGCGACTGCATTCGCCGTACCGAAAAGCTTCGCTTCGGCATGCGCTTTCTTGGCCCACTGACCGGTGATGACGAAGTCGGCAACCCGGTTCTTCATGAAGTTCATCGGGATCATCGCGAACTGAAGCGATGCGCCGCCCTGCATGAAGAGCACCTTATAATTGTCAGGGATCTGCAGCAAATCACGGATGTCGGCTTCCGCCTCGTCAATGATCTGCTGGAACATCTTAGATCGATGGGACATCTCCATGACGGACATGCCGCATCCTCTGTAATCCAGCATCTCCGACGCTGCTTCCTGAAGCACCTCTTCCGGCAGGACAGCCGGACCGGCGGAAAAATTATAAACCCGTTTCATTTTGCAGTTTCCTCCTCTAATACAGATGAAATGTTTTTACTTTACCGGGGTAAAGTGTTGAGATACATTTTACCTTTTTCAAAGGCGTTCGTCAAGAAACTTTTCGAAAGCCGTTGCGAATTCGGAACTTTACTGTATAATGAGGGTAAAAGAGAAAAATGATTGGTGATTTTGTATGATAAAAAATTCACAAAGTCGGCGGATCGCGGCGTTTCTGCTGGCTTTCACCCTGATTATCTGCATGTTTTCAGGCTGTACGGCGCTCCCGAAGCTTTCGGAACTCTTCCCGAAAACACCGCAGGAGACGACGGAAGGCACGGAGGAAAGCACAGAGGAGACCCGGCCGTCCGAAACGGAGCAATCCTCCCCTGAGACAGAGTCCGATACCGATAAACCGTCCACGGAACCGGAAACCGATGCCTCTGAGGAGGCTTCCTCTGCTTCTGAAACGGAGGATCTGGAAATCCCGCTGGAGCGCCTTTTATTCGGCGATCCTGTCGAAGGAGCCTTCCGCATGTATCATGTAAAGGGCTTTTCGGAACAGATCCCGGAAGGCGCCGCTGCAACGAATCTGGCGGTGACAGAACGGGAAGCCGTGCTGTCCTTTGTGCTTTCCGGAACGCTTTATGCCGGTATTTTTGATTATGGAACGCAGGGCTTCAGCATTTATAACCTTGGCATCCCGGTCAGCATGATGACGATGCCGGATTATGAAACCGGCAGTGAAGTGCAGCTCGGCTATGAGAGCAAGGTGATTCTTCCCTGCGGGGCGTATTATGTATACCGTTTTGTGAATGAAATCCGCTTTTACGACCGGAGCTTTCAGCTGTGTTCGACACATCAGACCAGGACGGATGAAGCTTTTGTTTTTGACGGATATGCGGCGGACTTCGACGGAACCGTGCTGACGCTGTATGAACCGGACGGAACCATACGAACCAAAGATTTTCCGGGGCTTCGCTCAGGTTATGTGAGCGGTGAGACGGCAGGCGGCATCCTCCTGTCCGGAGCCGACGAATACCGGAATCACCGGTATCTTGAAGTGGATCCGGAAAGCTTTGATTCGGAAATGAGCGGGGTTGTGCCCTTTTCCTCCGGCTATCGGGAAGGCCTCTGGTACCGGCGGGAGGAGAGCGGCCGCTGTATCGTGAGTTCAGAGGATTCGCCCGGCCGTGGGTTTTTGTATCTCTTGCGGGAGAATGAATACCCGGTCATGCGCTATCGGGATGGTTTCCTGACCAGCATTTATTCCTATGATTTCGATGCAGATCAGAGCACTGCAACCATTTCCTTCTATCGGAAAAACTCCCTGTCCCCCGTCTGGGAGGCTGAACTTGTGAGCCGGGACAATCTCTGGATCGAAGATATCGTCGAAATCGGTTCGTGCCTTGTGTATTCGCCGAATCCGAGTTCAGACCGGCCGGACCTTGTCATCATGGAGGTTTCGGATCTTCTGCCGGGCGCCGGGAAGCCCGAATATGTACGGCTTTCCGACGGGGAAGGCTCGGGGATTTCCATGGTCGGGGATCCGGATTTCTATTCCCGGAAGCGCTATGAAGATGCGACGGAAGTATGGACCGAATACAACGAATACGGCATCGGTATTTATTTGAATGAACAGGCGCTGCTGAAGGAGTTTCCGAACTATGAGATCCGTTCTTTTGCGGACGGAACGGTTGTCGGAGAAGCGGAATCGGTGCTGCGGGAATTTCTGTCGGGGCTTCCGGAGGGCTTTTTAGACGATGCAATCCGATGCTACGGGGGACTGGATTTCTACCTCGTGGATGATATTTATCCTACCGGATCGGAAGGAATCGCTTCGGTTGCGGCTTTTGCGATCGAAGTCGACAACCGCTACTGCATTGTGGCGGATGTCAACCTGTACGGGCTGTACCGGACCTTCCCGCATGAATTCATGCATATGCTTGAGAATTCGATGAACCGCATGAGCGCGGACGGGAATGCCTTCCCTGAATGGAACACACTGAATCCGGGCGGCTTTTCCTACTACCAGAGCTATCATGATGCGAACGGCGACGAGTACAATGATTCGAATTATCCGGCATACACACCTGCGGACGAGCAGTCGTATTATAATGCAGAGAATATTTATTTCCTGGATGCCTACAGCAAAACCTATCCGAATGAGGACCGTGCGCGGGTATTCGAGTTCGCCTGCACGGATGATTATCCGTACATGCAGGCTTATGACAGCAGCCATGTGCTTGCGAAGCTTCAGACGATTTCCGACAGCCTCCGGGCGTATTTTCCGTCGCTGTCCGGACAGCAGGATGTGATCTGGGAACGGGCGCTTCAGCCGTGACATTCAGCGGTTTTCCAAAAGACAGACACAGGATGGTAAAAACACCGTGATTTTGCCGTATTTTGGTGAATTATCTGACGATTTTAACGGTTGAATTCTAACACTCGGCTGTGCTATAATACTCGCGAAACCAGAGGTTTCACGAGCTTTGCCTTCGCGGTCTGACTAATTTTGGAATAACAGTAGCGAAATCAGTTCGGAGCCGCGAAAAATACGAGCGGCAAAAGGGGTAAAGGAGGATTAAATACCATGGACTGGTACTGGTATGTTGTGCTTTGTGTCATCGTGCTTGCGATCTGCTACGTGATTTTCAATTACATGCGGATCAAAAAGATGAAGGAAGGCACAGAAGAGATGGCGGATCTCGCGGGAATTATCCGTTCCGGCGCGAATCAGTTTATTGAGACAGAGTATAAAACCATCGGAATCGTTGTAGCGGTTTTAGCGGTTGTCTTCACGCTGTTCATTGAAAAACTCAGCGGCGTAACCTTCCTGATGGGCGCTCTCGTGAGTTCCGGCGCCTGCATCCTGGGCATGAAGAGCGCGACCTACGCCAATGTCCGGACCGCAAACCGGGCGCTTGAGACCAAATCGATCGGCGAAACCGTCAAAGTTGCACTCGCGGGCGGCAGTATTTCCGGCCTGTCGGTACAGGCGCTCGGAATGCTCGGCCTTGTGATCATCCTGCTGATCTGGGGCGTGGACCATGAAGCGGACGGCGGCGGATTCCTTCTTGGGCTTCGCTGCAACCCGACGACCATGCGCA